>VBLN01000013.1:10575-16006 GCA_005878685.1 Deltaproteobacteria bacterium
GGGGTATGGACATACTTGTTCGCAGTGGCTCGGCTCACGGTCGATTCATGCATGCCGATACTCTCAGCCACATCTCTCAACACCATAGGTTTCAGCTGGGTCACTCCATGCTCCAGGAAATCATGTTGAAATTTGAAGATGCATTGGGTCACCCGGTAAAGAGTCTGCTGTCGCTGTTGAATGCTCTTGATCAACCATGTAGCTGCTCGTACCTTTTCTTGGAGATACTGGCGGGCTTCCTCTTGCTCCTTTCCTTCCTGGCCCGCCATGCGACGGTAGAGGGAACTGACCCGAAGGCGCGGGACTCCTTCTTCGTTGAGAAACACCACGTATTCATCGCCGATCTTCTCCACGGAGACATCCGGGATGATCGTGCGGACTTCTTCTTGATCGAAACCTCGCGCCGGTTTCGGTTCCAGAGAAGCGATGAGTTGAGAAGCCGCGATGATCTCCTCAATCGAGACGCTCAGTTCTCGGGCCAGTTTCTCGTAACGTCTGGTCTCCAGTTGACCCAGATGACCCGCAACGAGCCGCGCGGCCAAACTGCCGTTGAGCTTGAGGTTCTCCAGCTGAATCAGGAGACATTCTTTGAGGTCACGAGCTGCGACACCTACAGGATCAAAGAATTGGATCTGTTTCAAGACTCTTTCCGCGTCTTCTGGCGATGCGCCGGTGGCTTGACAGAGCTCTTCGAAAGAGAGCGCGAGATAACCATTGGGATCTAGGTTCCCTATGATGTAGAGGCCGATCCCCTCTTCGTGCTCCCTGAGCCGAGAGAGGCGGAGCTGCCAAACCAGGTGGTCTTCAAGTGATGTTGTCTTGGTTAAAGTATTTTCCCACGAAGGCGGACCTTCACCCTCCTCTCGGTCAGCCTCAGCGGTCAGAGATCCGTGGATCGAATTGGTGTGGGTGTCCATGTATTCTTGCCAATCGAGGGTGCCGATCTTATCCGCCGTTGACAGTTCCCGGTTAAGCACCGGCTCTATTGGCGGCTCTGGCACTTCGTCTCGGCCCTCCTCATGGACTTCCTCTCGGTTTTCCGCTTCTTGGACAGGCGCTTCCTCCAACGCGGGATTCTCCTGGAGCTCCTGCGAGATCATTTCCTCCAGCTCTATGCGGGAAAGTTGCAACAGCTTGATCGCCTGCTGCAGCTGCGGCGTCATCACCAGCTGCTGAGCTAACTTCTGGACCTGTCGAATCTCTAACGCCATAATTACAATCTGAAGCCTTCGCCAAGATAAAATTTTCGCGCCTTGGAACTAGCGGCGATCTTCTCCGGCGACCCTTCTTCCAGAACTGTTCCATTGTTGAGGATGTAGGCGCGATCGCAGATCCCGAGCGTCTCGCGCACGTTATGATCGGTGATGAGCACCCCAATGCCGTCGGTCGTCAGCTTGCGAATGATTTTTTGGATCTCAGCGACCGCGATCGGATCAACCCCGGTGAACGGTTCGTCTAAAAGCATAAAGAACGGCGAAAGGACCAAGGCACGAGCGATTTCGACTCTGCGGCGTTCTCCTCCTGAAAGGGTATAGGCTTTGTTCTGCGCGAGGTGGTTGATCCCTAGCATCTGCATCAACTCCCCGGAGCGACCCCGTTGTTCCTCCTTAGAAAGATCCAGCGTTTCCAGAATGGCAAGGAGATTCTTTTCTACGCTGAGGCGGCGAAAGACCGAAGACTCCTGAGGAAGATAACTGATTCCCGCCCGAGCCCGCTCGTAGACGAGCGCCTGGGTTAAATCGTCACCATTCAAAGAAACTTTTCCCTGATCCGGATGCACTAAGCCCACCATCATATGAAAGGTCGTGGTCTTCCCCGCTCCATTAGGGCCGAGTAAGCCCACGACCTCTCCTCCCTTGATTTCTAGACTAACCTCGTTAACCACACGGCGCCCACCAAACGATTTCGTCACGCCTTCCGCCTTAAGGACAATCATCTCCGTTTCTCGGGACCCGCCTCTCCTTTTTCTTTCCCTTTGAACTCCTCTGGAAAGATCGTTGCCTTAACCCTCTGATCTCCTCCCTCTGCGACGGCCCGATCCTGTTCTATGTAAAAAGTAATACGGGAGCCTGAAATCTGACTGTTTCCTTGACGCACTACTGGATTTCCTGTGAGGATAAGTGTTTGGTCCTTTTGGTTAAAGACGGCCTTAGCCCCTAGCGCGACTCGGTCGCCCTGGGTTACGTTCACCTTGCCTTCGGCGATCACCTGCCGGAGCTGCTTCATTTCCGGATCGTAGTAAGCGGTCAGCGTCTCGCTGTTCATCGTCATCTCCCCCTGCACGGTAACGACCCGTCCTTTATAAATGAGGGTGTTTTTTTTTCGATCCGCTTCCATGTGGTCGGAAGTGATGAAGATAGGGTCTTTGGTGTTTGCCGAGAAACTGAGTCCCCCATTCTTCTTGGTTTCCTTGCCGGTTTTCCCTGTTATCTCGGCCGCTTGAGCAGAAAAAGGTCTGGCCATCAAGAAGGATAAGCCGACGAAAAATGCATACGCAGCCGAACCCTTCATTGACTCTTGCCCTTTTTTGAAATCTTATCCGGTTGAAGCTTTGTCTTCACATTCTGCGCCAAATGAAGCTTCTCGTCCTGGATGGCGATTTCCATTCCAACGCCCTCCAACTCCATTCCGTCTCCCTTCAGAGTTACCCTTCCGGGAGAGACGATCTGATCTTTGCTCTTGAAGTAAAGAAGCTCATCCGTATTGAAAGTAAATCCCTGATAGCTAACCTGAATGTCACCACGCATTTGCATCCTGTCTATCGACCCCTGTGGGTCGGTCTGTTCTCCCGTGAAGAAAAGGTTTCCTTCCTTTCCCGTTGCCTCCAGGGTCTTTCCGTCTTTGGAATAAAAGAGAATTCGCGGGTTTTTGATGACGGCCTGTTTCTCTTCTTTGAGATAACGGGCTTCGTCACCAAAAATCTCCCATACTTTTCGGTTTCCATCGACTTGGGAACGATGGAAATCTTTAATCTGGAGCGCAGCCTCAGGGAGGTAATCCAGGACCTTAAGGGGGTTCTTCTTGAACTCTCTGCTCTTCATGAGCCAGAGCTGCTCGGCTACTTTGTAGCCAACTCCGCCTAAGGACGCGGAGATCGCGACCAGCAGAACGAGTCTTGTGGTTTTGCGTGTCATGGCACCCAAATAACCGCAAAAATACCACCTTTCAAAATTGCTGTAAAGAAGACAGGCACGAAAATTGCTTAACTACCGTTTAAGGCAGGGAAAACATCACATGCGGTAGTACCTTGCGGTGGTCTCTTGCCAGCGTCCCTGCAACCGGAGGAGAAGCTCGGTGATTTCCCGGACCGCGCCCCTGCCCCCCTCGATTTCGGTGACATAGTCGACCATTTCCTTCAGCCCTTCCCAGCAGCCTTTGACAGCTAGCGATAGGCCGACTTTTCTTAAGACCGGTAGATCTACGATATCGTCACCCATATAGGCAATTTCCTGGTCCTTGAAACCGGTTCTCTTTTTGATTTTCTGATAGGCCTCGACCTTGCGGTGAGCATTTTGGTAGACCATCCGAACGCCGAGCTCTTTGGCGCGCTGGCTAACCGCCTTAGAAGAGCGGCCCGTGACGAAGCCGACCTGGAGACCAGCACGCATCAAGAGCCTGATTCCATGCCCGTCGCGGACATCGAAGCGCTTAAGCTCCATTCCCCGCTTGTCCATGAGGATGCCGCCGTCGGTCAGGACGCCGTCCACATCAAGCAACAACAGTTTGATCTTCTGCGCCTTTTTCCGGATCTTGGTCGAAATGCGTTTCACAGAAGCGGTTAGACGATGCCAGCTTTCAGTAGATCATGGAGGTGAATGATGCCGATGGGTTTACGCCCTCCATTCTGTAGGACGAAAAGGGAGGTAATCGAATATTCCTCCATCACTGCAAGAGCTCGAGCCGCAAGGGCGTCCGGTGGTATGATCTTGGGGTTACGGGTCATGAGATCCTTCGCCTTGAGACGGAAAATATCGCCCTTGCTCTCCAAGCCTCTTCTCAAGTCGCCATCAGTGATGGCCCCAACGAGGTCGCCCCGGTCATTGGTCACTCCTGTCACTCCTAATCGCTTGGAGGTGATGACCAGGATGGCCTCCTTCACGGGAGTCTCTTCACGCACGAGCGGCATATCGGAGTCCCGATGCATCAGGTCATCGACGCGCAGTATGAGTTTGCGTCCCAGCATTCCGCCCGGATGCCGAAGAGCGAAGTCTTCCTCTTTGAAGCCTTTCTTCTCTAAGAGCACGACCGCTAGGGCATCGCCCAAGGCTAGAGCCGCGGTGGTGCTTGCCGTTGGCGAAAGACCCAGCGGGCAGGCTTCTTCCTTGACTCCCGCATTTAACACGACATCTGCAGCGCGTGAGAGGGTCGAGTTGGGATTGCCAGTCATGACGATCAGTTTTACGCCCAAGCGTTTGATGATGGGCACGAGCTGCAAAATCTCTTCTGTCTCGCCGCTGTTGGAGATACCGAGAACCACATCTCCCTTCATGATCATGCCCAAGTCGCCGTGATTGGCATCACCGGCGTGGAGGAAAAGAGAGGGAGTGCCTGTGCTCGAGAGCGTAGCGGCGATCTTGCGGCAGATCAGTCCTGATTTTCCGAGCCCGGTCACCACCACCTTTCCCTTGCAGCTATAGAAGAGATCGACCGCTCGCACAAAACCTTGATCCAGTCGGTCGATTAGGGCAAGGATTCCCTGCGCCTCTATGTCAAGGACATCTTGCGCCCTTTTGAGAATCTTTGCGCCGTTCATGCCCATTGGCTCTAAACTTCTTTTACCGTCTTATCGATTTTTTTGACCACCTTGAGGAGCTTTTCCAATTCACCTAAGGGGAGAGAATTAGGCCCGTCGCTGAGGGCTTGGTCTGGATCCTCGTGGATCTCCATGAAGAGCGCGTCGATACCTACAGCTGTCCCGGCTTGGGCCAAAGCAGGGATAAAGCGCCGCTCGCCTCCTGAAGCTTTGCCGAGTCCTCCAGGGTGCTGAAGGCTGTGGGTCGCGTCAAAAACAACAGGATAGCCCAGCTCGCGCATCACAACCAACGAACGCATGTCTGAGACGAGATTGTTGTAACCGAAGCAAACTCCCCTCTCCGTCAGCAGGATTTGCTCATTGCCTGTAGAGGTAATTTTCTCTACCACGTTGCGGATGTCCCAGGGGGCGAGGAATTGCCCCTTTTTCACATTCACCACTCTCCCCGATTCAGCTACAGCGACGACAAAATCCGTCTGACGGCAGAGGAAAGCGGGAATTTGGAGCACATCCGCGACCTCTTTGACCCCGGCGATCTCTTCTCTTTCATGCACATCGGTGAGGACTGGAACACCCGTCTCCTTTTTGACTTCGGCCAGAATCTTTAGCCCTTTTTCAATCCCGGGACCGCGGTAGGAAGTCAGCGAAGTGCGGTTGGCTTTGTCATATGAGGATTTA
>VBLN01000470.1 GCA_005878685.1 Deltaproteobacteria bacterium
AAGATTCGTTCGCTCTTTGGCGGGCGGCTGCGTGTCGGTATTTCCGGCGGAGCGCCTTTGTCTCCCGAGATCGCGGAGTTTTTTCATGCGGTGGGCATCCTGATTCTGGAAGGGTATGGATTGACCGAGACCTCCACTGTCTCCCATGTCAATCGCCCGGGGCGCTTTACGTTTGGTACGGTCGGTTTACCCTTGAAAGGGGTCGAGTGCCGGATCGCATCCGACGGAGAAATTTTGCTCCGGGGCCCCAACATCTTTAAATGTTATTTTCGGGACCCGGAAGCGACTCGACAGGCCCTGGATCAAGACGGTTGGTTTCATTCCGGCGACGTCGGGCAGACAAGCCCCGCGGGGTTTCTCCGCATCACCGAACGCAAAAAGGATCTGATCGTCACCTCGGGCGGCACCAAAGTGGCGCCCCAGGCGATTGAGAATTTTCTCAAGACGGATCCTTTGATCCATCAGGCCCTGGTCATGGGGGATACGAATAACCATCTGGTCGCGCTCTTGACGCTCAATGGAGATCAAGTGAGCGAACAGGCAAGACAGGAAGGATTGACTTTTTCCGGTCCCGAGGAGATGGCTTCCCACCCCTGGGTCTTCGCCCTTTTGAAAGAGAGGATCCGTCAGAAAAACAAGGAGCTGGCGCCCTATGAAACCGTGCGGAGTTTCCGGATTCTCCCGCACGATTTCACGATGGAAAGGGAAGAAGTGACCCCCACGCTCAAGTTGCGCAGGCAGGTGGTAATGGAGCGTTACAGGGACTTGATTGCAGAAATGTACCGGCGGCCGAAGTTCGACGTGTAGTCCCGGAAAGCGGCCCGGCTAGTTGCTGAAAATTACAGTGGTTTTGATCGGTCCAGATGTGCTATAATAACTGCCAAAGGCGCGTGTTATGAAGAAGAAGATCCTTTTGGTGGAAGACAATCCAGCCACAATTGATGTGGTCCAGAAGGAACTCGAATTTCTTGGCTATGAGTACGCTGTCGCGAACGACGGCAAGGAGGCGGTTGAAAAGGCTGCTTCTTACACGCCTGACGTTATTATTATGGATATCTCTCTACCGAAAATGGATGGACTTGAGGCCTCCACCGCGATCCGCAAGAACCCAAAGACCGCGTCCATACCCATCCTGGCTGCGACTGCAAGGGCCTTGCCTGGAGACAAGGAAAAGTGCCTTCAGGCGGGCTGCAATGATTATATCGCCAAGCCCTTTACCCACAGGGAATTGGGCGCAGCCATCAAAAAGCTCCTAAAAGACTAGACTGCAGGTCAAAACGTCAGCTGAGAATCGTGTGGAGACTGTCCCGCCTATTCTTGGCCAAGAAGGCTCGCATGAGTGAGTCCGTAAAGCTGCGCGGCGATCTGAACAATGAGGACGTTGGAGTCCTGGAAGTAATTGGGCACCAGGGAGTAGAGGGCAATAATCCCGATGGTTTGTCCCCGGGCGAGCACAGGGACTGCGGCATAAGACCGAAGGTCCATGGCTTTAGCCCAGTTGTCAACCTGAAGATATTGTTCCTGTGAGATGTCCGGCAGGATGACCGTATTTCGATTCTCCATCACCCAGCCGGGGATGCCTTCGCCAAAAGCGTATCCTTTGGTGGCCGTGTCCGGAAGATTTTTGATTCCGGCCTGGTGGACAATGTCCAAAATCTGCGTATGCGAGTTTAGCTCATAGACGCTGACAAGTGCAGGTTTGACTAAGCGTAGTATGGTCCCTGCCAGCTCTTCACGAATAACCTGGAGATCACTCTCAGAGAGACAGGTCTTGGCGAAGCTCTGGAGAAACCACTTGGTGAAATATTCATCCTGTAGGGTGGCTTTGATGTTTTTATCTTGCAGATAAAAGTGGATGGTGGTGCCGATGAGAAACGGATAGGCGATAAGAAGAAAGACTAGAACAGGATCGACAGCTGCGGCAGAATCGTAGCGGAGGAAAGCTAGGAGGGAAGTGGCGAGTCCGAGCAGCGCAAATAATATGTCAAGCCGTCTCGTTTACTCAGAATCACGCGCTGTTCAAGGTGACACAAGTTGTTTGTTTTTGTCAAATGGAAGGGATTCGTAAGACAGGAGAGCATCAGGAGTTCGGCCATCCCCTAGCGTTTCGGTTCTTACACCTCATGCTAGGTGCCTATGAAGGACTATAAAGGCTTTACTCTTATCGAGGTGATCGTCATCCTGGCGGTGATCTCCATACTAGCCGCTATGGCTATCCCCACCGCCCTGAGAATCTTTCAGACGACTGCCACCAATGCCACCACGACGGAGATGCAAAATGTCAAAAATGCTATCCTCGGTGATCCGACTAAAGTCCAAAACGGGGTTCGCTCTGACTTTGGCTTTTTGGGAGATGTAGGTTGTTTACCCACGGCGGCTTTTCCGAGTGCTCCTGCTCTTGATAGGCTACTCACCCAGGGAACTTATTCCTTCCCTTGGGCCTTTAATTCGACAGCGCAGATCGGTGCGGGTTGGAATGGACCCTATATCACAGGGGCTGCCACGGGTCAGGGGACAGCGGAGTTTGAAAATGATCAGTGGGGAAATGCCTATACCTATACAGTCTCGGGTACCTGTCCGCTGACCGCTACATTTAAGTCTGCAGGGCCAGATGGTACCGCAGGCAACTCAGATGATATTGAATTTTCCATCGCATCTACAGATACCACCTCGACAATCACGGGGTATGTTAAGAATCTGAATGGGAATCCTGTCGGTTCTTCCACGGTGACGATCAACTACCCCGTCAACGGGACGCTCACAACCGCCAATCAAACCACCAACGCCACCAGCGGCTTTTATCAATTCACCAACGTCCCTTTCGGAAAAAGAAGCA
>VBLN01000014.1:0-5697 GCA_005878685.1 Deltaproteobacteria bacterium
AATGAGAACATCCGAGGGATGATCTTTGGATAGGAAACACCGCAGCGGACGCAGGCGAATTTTTGGCTGAAGACCAACTCCTCATTTTTGGTAGAGCCTTGACCGCCTAAAACTTCTACTTTGATCACCTCATTGCCATAGCGGGAGGCCACTTCCAGAGAATCGGCTAGACGCTTCGCGACTCCTTCTCGCAGCACCAGGCGATCTACAACTAAATCAATGTCATGGGCTAAGGTCTTTCTTAGCGCAACCTCCCCTCCCAACTCATAGGACTGCCCATCGATCTTGACCCGGGCAAAGCCAGCTTGAGCCAGGCTCTTTAGCTCCTGGCGGTACTCACCTTTTCGTCCCGAGACGATTGGCGCCAAAATATGGATCTGAATTCCGGTCGGGAGAGAGAGCAGCCGGTCCACAATCTGCTGAATGGTCTGGGCCGAAATCTCTCTGCCACACTTATAGCAGTAGGGTTTGCCGATCCTGGCAAAGAGAAGCCTAAGATAATCGTAGATCTCTGTGACCGTCCCTACGGTGGAGCGAGGGTTTTGTCCGGCACTCTTTTGCTCAATTGAAATCGCCGGCGAGAGCCCTTCAATCGAGTCCACATCCGGCCTTTCCATTTGCTCGAGAAACTGCCGGGCGTAGGCTGAGAGCGATTCCACGTAACGCCTCTGCCCTTCCGCATAGAGAGTATCGAAGGCGAGCGAAGATTTTCCCGAGCCAGAGACGCCGGTGATGACGACAAGCTGCCCGCGCGGGATCTCAAGGTTGAGATTTTTTAAATTGTGCTCCCGTGCTCCCTTGACAATGATCTGGCCGGTCATCCACTTCCCTAACGGCTTTCAAGCTCCTTGAGTTTCTCCTCGATGATGCTCCGGTACTCCTCGAGCTTCTGGGAGTTCTTGGCCTCAAAGCGAAGCACTAAGGCGGGCTGCGTGTTGGAAGCGCGGATGAGCCCCCAACCTTCGGGAAATTGGATGCGGACTCCGTCAACATCGATCACAGGATAGTGCTTGCGGAAGAACTCTGTGGCCCGGGCGGCGATTTCAAACTTCTTCTCATCCGGGCAATCTACCCGAATCTCCGGCGTCGAGACGCTCTTGGGGAGATCGGCAAGCAAACTCGACAATGGCTGACCCGTTCGGGCTAGCAGCTCTAAGAGACGAAGCGAGGCATAGATCGCATCATCGTACCCAAAATAGCGGTCGGCAAAAAACATGTGACCGCTCATCTCTCCGGCCAAAAGCGCATGCGTCTCCTTCATCTTCGCCTTAAGCAGCGAATGGCCAGCCTTCCACATAATCGGAGCGCCCCCGTGAAGCGAGATTTGATCAAAGAGTCGCTGAGAGCACTTGACCTCAGAAATAATCACCGCACCAGGATGGCGCTTCAGAACATCGCGCGAAAAGAGAAATAAAAGCTCGTCCCCCCAAAGGATGTTTCCCTTCTCATCCACTGTCCCGATACGGTCTGCGTCTCCATCGTAGGCGATCCCGAGATCTGCGTTTTCTTCCTTAACCTTCTGTATAAGCATCTCTAGATTCTCAGGAACCGTGGGATCGGGATGATGAAGCGGAAAGTTACCGTCAGGAACGCAGGCGATCTCCCAGACCGTACACCCCAAGCGGCGAAAGATGGGCGGCGCTACAGGACCGGCAACCCCATTGCCGGCGTCGACAGCGACTCTGAGCGGCCGGGCTAAAGTTGGAACATCACGCAGGAGATATTCCTGATAAGGCGGGATAATGGCATAACCCTCGCCTTTCCCTCCGGGGCTCTCCTTAAAATTCTTCTGCTCCATCTTCTTCCTGAGTTCTTGGATCTGGGAGCCGTAAATCGTTTCTTTTCCCGCGCAGACCTTAAAGCCGTTGTACTCCGAGGGATTATGGCTGGCCGTAATCTGTATCCCTCCATCCAGGTCAAGATGGAACAGAGAAAAATAGAGCAAGGGCGTGGGACAAACGCCGATATCGTAGACATGCAAACCAATAGAGAGAAATCCGTCTATGACCGCTTCCGCATATGGATCGGAGGTCGACCGACAATCCCGTCCTACCGAGACGCGCCTTCCACCCCGATCCCGGATCACCGTGCCATGGACCTTGCCGAGCAGCCGGGCAAACTCTTTATCAAAGTCCTTTTCCGCCAAACCTCGAATGTCGTACTCACGAAAAATCGATGGATTCATCGTCATCGGCGCCTTTTCCTTTGTCTTGCTAATCTCGCCGCCAAGAGGATCGCCTCTCTCATGCTGGAGCCATCTGCCTCGTTTTTCCCTGCGATGCCATAGGCTGTCCCATGATCCACGGACGTCCGGATCAAGGGTAGGCCGAGAGTCAGCGCCACACCGCCATAAAAATGGTAAAGTTTGAGCGGAATCAATCCCTGGTCATGATACATGCAAATGACAGCATCATACTCCCCCCGTGCGGCGTGAAAAAAGAGGGTGTCAGCCGGGAACGGACCTTCAGCTCGAATTCCCTTCCTCCGCGCCTCTTCAAGAGCCGGTGTAATCACTGTAATTTCCTCGCGTCCCAGAATCCCCATCTCACCGGCGTGGGGATTCAGGGCAGCGACAGCGAGACGAGGACGCGCAGTGGCAAAGTATTTCTTTAAAGCATGATGGGCAAGCTCCAAGGTGACACGAACCCGGCTGCGCGTCAGCTCATTGTGAATCCGGGCCATAGGAAGATGGCCTGTGACGAGCACCACCCTCAGTCGCCTTCCTAAGAGCATCATGCGACACTCCCGCGCGCCCGTCAGCTCAGCTAAAAGCTCGGTGTGGCCTGGATAATGATATCCTGCGAGCTGAAGAACTCTTTTGCTGATCGGCGCAGTGGCCATAGCATCGGCGACTTGTGTACCAACGAGCGCCGCAGCCATCTTGATGTAACGATAAGCAGCTTCACCGCATGCCTTTGAAGGATCACCAGGCCGCGACTGGGCTGGAGAAAGAGAGGTAAGCGAATAAACCGGAGCGGCGCCATTCCCTTCTTCCGTGGGTTGTCCTGGTTTCCATGGAACCAGGTCCGCGTAGCTTCTTCGTCGCTTGCGAGTTCGCTGAAGCACTCCCAAGTCTCCTAGGACTAGAGGATGACACACGCTTCTCACCCTCGGATCGGCCAGAGCCTTGAGGACCACCTCTGGTCCCACCCCTGCCGGATCGCCCATGGTGATAGCCACAATGGGTTTGACCATCTCTTCCTCTTATCAGCGCTATGATGACTTATCCCCAGATAGGCGTTGGGGAACAAGGAATCATCGATCCCTACTTAGAGAAGGGATTTAGAGTCTTCCAAACCGAGGAGAAAAAGCCGCCTGAATCCTGGGATTTCTGACCCGACTTTTCGTCCGTCGTTACAGGCGCGAGGGGATCATCCGGGACATCCTCCCCGGTGTCCGTGGCAAGGAGCGGAACCCCAAATACACTGACAATACTGCGCCCGCTTGATTCTCCCTCAGCGTCCTCCCCTTCAATCGGCTTCGTAGTAAAAATGTACGAGAGGGGATTGAGGAAGCCCAAAAAACCTGAATCTTCGTTTCGGTTTCTTTTGGACGCAGAAGAAGCCATTAGAGAGTCCACCGTTTTCTCTTTGGTTTCCTCGGGACGAAACACAACTCCGGGTATCTTCACATCCACTCGATGCTTCCTCCTCAGATCCCCTTTGAGCCAGTTTTGGAACCGCTCCTCACGAGCCTTGGCAAAGAGCTCTTCTTTGATCTTTCCTTGAACCTCCGCGAGAGGTAAAGGCTGTGCGCTCTCCCGCCCTTCCAGTTTGACAAGGTGGACGCCCAGGCTGGTTCGAACGGGCTGGCTGATCTCCCCGACGGTCAGTTTGTTAAAAGCAAAATCTTCGATCTCCTTGAGCAAGCTACCCCGCGTGACCCAACCGATATCCCCCCCTCCCGAGGCGCCCGCACCCTCTGAATACTCCGCCGCCAATTTAGAGAATTCTTCCCCGGCCACAGCTCGGCTGCGGAGCTCCGTAGCCTTCCGGAGAGCCTCTCTCTCGTCCTCCGGCGATGCGCCTTGCGGAAGGGAAACTAGGATATGACGCAGCCTAACCTTCTCTGGGGTCATAAATTGCCTTGTATTCAATCGATAGTAGCGCTCCACGTCATCAGAGGTAATGTTAACTTTCTTAAGCACCTGGCGACTGACCATTTCGCTTTTTTCAATCTCGGCCCGTATCGACGCGCGGTAGGCTTCCAGGTTCATGCCCTCACGGCTCAGAGCCGCATTAAGATCTTCATTGCTGAGCTGATTTCTTTGCTTCACTTGCTCGATATACTGATCGATTTCTTCGTCTCTGATCTTTATCCCTGCTTGTTTGATCTCAGCCGCCAAGAGCTTTTCGGTAATGAATTGTTCGAGCACCTCCTTATCCTCATTTTCAATGCGGTTTAGGTCTCCCTTGGGAAATTCGCGACCCAACTTCGCTTGAGCATAGTCCCTCAAGTTTGAGACAGTGTAGGGCTCGCCGTCGATCACCGTCACCACCTGCTCAACCACCCTAGCAATCAGCGGAGCCGGTTGAAGAAAAAGGAGACCACAAATCAGAATGAAACTGCGATAAAGCGCTCGTTGCCGCATGACCATAACCCAAAACAACCCTTTGTGTTATACAAGGAATTTAATTACCATACTGGTGGCAGAAATCCAAACGAGACCAAAATGAATATTTTGCTTCTCTCTATGCCGGATTCGTTCGAGCATACACCGGTGCTGGCCATGCGTATGCCGAATGGAGCTCTCACCTCGCTCGCCGGAAATGTCGACCCGCACCATAGAATCGCCGTGGCCGATCTGATACTCGCCCAGGAGAGGGTCCGCCAGACTGTAGAACGGCTCGTAGGTAACGTCCAACCAGACATCGTCGGACTGTCCGTGATGACCTTTCAACGCGAGACCGCAAAAAAGATCATCAAGCTGGTGCGCGCTATCCGCCCCAGTGCCCTGATTGTCCTAGGAGGCTACGATCCGAGCATGGCCCCCGAGGCCTACACGATCTCCGGCGGCGGCGATTTCATTGTGCGCGGTGAGGGCGAGGTTACCTTTCGTGAACTGCTGCGCGCGATAGAAACCGAAAGTGGATACAACCACATCAGGGGCTTAACTTATCGACGCGGTGGTCGTTTTCATCGCAACCCAGATCGACCCATCAACAGTCTCGATGATGGCGACATACGGTTGCCGAACCGCGACGCCCGCGTGCTTGGAGGCTATACGATGCTCGGCCGGCAGGTGGACGTAGTTGAAACCTCCCGCGGTTGTACCTTTGATTGCAGCTTCTGCTCCATCATCGCGATGCGCGGGCGCAACTTTCACACCTACGGGTTTGATCGAGTTCTCGCCGACATTCGCGACGCTCGCGGCCACGGAGCCCAATCCATCTTCATCGTCGATGACAACATCACGCTTAACGTGCGGCGCTTCGAGACGCTTTGCCGCGCGATTATAGACGCTGGCCTAAACGACATCGACTACATCGTCCAAGCGATGACCTCGGCCATTGCAAACCACGGCGATACTGTTGCGCCTTTGATGCGCGAGGCAGGGTTCCGGTATGTCTTCCTCGGAATCGAGAACATCCTCGACGAAGACCTGAAGTTTCTGCGCGCCAGCTCTAAAAACTCCCGGCGCAAGAACGGCTGGAAGACCGGCAACGCGACTCTCGAGGCCATCGACCACTTACATCG
>VBLN01000014.1:5784-18721 GCA_005878685.1 Deltaproteobacteria bacterium
TACGTCGACTGGCCCTACATCCAGCACCCGACACCCTATCCCGGTACTCCGATGACTCAAGACTTCCGCAATCAAGGGCTGATCATAAGCGAGAATCTCGAGGAGTACGATGGCACAACCGCTGTGGTGCGGACTCATCATCTATCAGCCAAGGAGATCGAGTTCCTAAGGTGGCGAGCCGAGCGATGGATGAAGCTGCGCCATTTTCCGGCTGCGTTCGTTCATAGCCCCTTGTTCGTGCTGCGCCACGGACTAAAAATGTTGGCGCACACCTTTCGTGGGAGCACGATAAAATCTCTGCTTGGGCTCGAAGATGAAAGAAGGAGTTTCGAGCGTTACTGTGCGATCCGAGAGACCGAGCGGGCTTATATCTGAAGAGGCGGCTGTTCGGTCGTCCAAGGCTATCGGTTCAACTACATCCTGAGAGTCAAAACAAACGCGTGCGAATTTCCCGATTTCTAGTCATTTTGATAGCCACAGCCCTGGCCCGCTTGCCGACCCCGGCACTAGGAGAGCCCATCCATTTTCGTCTCTTGCCCAAGGAGAGTAAGGTCCAAACACGGATCGTTGACCCTTTCGGTCAAACCGTTGTCGGTGAACTGACTCTGCGCGAGGGCGAGGCTCAGGGTCAAACCGACAACCTCAGAAGCTCCGGCTCCGTCAGACTCTCGATCGACGCGGCAAGCTACAACAGCAATCTCGGTCTACGGGATCAGGATGTCCAAACCTATTACCTGGAGGTGAAGGACTACCCGGAGATTCGCTTCACCAGCACCGGCATTGAAGAGATCAAAGAACCCAAGTCGCCTGCGGACCCATGGCAATTAACGATCAAAGGCATTTTGCAGCTCCACGGAACAAAAAGGGAGATTAGAGTGCCGGTCCGATTGAGCTACCGCGAGCGGAAGATCACGGCGGAGGGAAACTCAAAGTTCGCGCTTAAGGATTTTAATATCGCAGTCCCCACGCTTCTCTTCCGCTTTCGCTCCGGCGATCAAGTAGAGATAACTTTCCGCTTCGTTGGCGAGGAGCAACTTTAAGCCACCTCGAGATTTTTTTCAGAGTCTTTCCCTTTACAATCCAGACTGTTAAGATAGACTTTAAAGATGCTTATTCTAATCATTCATTGGTTCTTAAGCGCGCTCAGTTTGATTGTTGTCGCGCACATCGTGCCAGGATTTGAGGTTAGGGGGTTTGGCACGGCGCTGATCGCTGCGGTCATTATCGGATTCGTCAATGCTACCCTCGGATTCATCCTGAAGATCCTGACTCTTCCCCTTACGATATTAACGTTCGGGTTATTTTGGTTAGTGATCAACGCCTTGATGCTGGAATTTGCGGCATATCTAGTGCCCGGCTTTGCAGTGCACTACTTCTGGTCCGCTTTTTTCGGAGCCATCGTTCTAAGCCTCGTCAATTTCGTCCTGCGTTCCCTGATTGTTTAGTCCGTAAACACCCCCAGACGAGAGAACCCAGCCTACTGCTGGATCGCCTGCAAGAAATCGATCACCTCTGGGACCAAACCTTCCCAAGATTGATGCTGAGGTGCAAAAGAAAGCCGTCCGTCCGGCGAGAGACGGTATCTGCCTTTATCCTTACCTATCAGCTCAAACAGCCGCTCCAGTTTAACCGGTGATTCGGAGTGAAAGAGAAGAGAAACTTTTCCGTCATGGTAAGTGATCTGCTCGACCAGATAATTTTTGAGGAAACGTCGCAGATACATGACCAAGAAGAGGTTCTCCACCTCGGGCGAGAAAGGACCATAGCGATCCTTTAGCTCCTCTTTGATCTCTTCCAATTCCCGGAGATCCTCGAGGCCAGCGAGGCGCTTGTAGAAGATAAGCCGCTGATTCGTGTCGGGAATATAGTCCTCAGGAAAGTAGGCGGGAATGCCAAGCCGGATCTCTGGCTCCACTTCGGGTCTGACGGCCTCGCCCTTGAGCTCCCGGACCGCTTTCTCCATCATCTCGGTGTAGAGTTCAAATCCGACGGCAGCGATCTGTCCTGACTGTTGCTTGCCCAGCAGGTTCCCGGCGCCGCGGATTTCCAGATCGTGGAGCGCGAGCTTGAACCCTCCCCCCAATTCGTCGAGCTCTTGCAGCGCTTTCAACCGGCTCTCCGCATCGCGCGTGATAATCTTCTCTCCCGGAATGAGAAGGTAAGCGTAGGCACGACGGTCAGAGCGACCCACTCGCCCTCGAAGCTGATAGAGCTGAGCCAATCCAAACTTGTCGGCCCGGTTAATAATCATGGTATTGGCGTTGGGGAAATCCAATCCCGATTCGATGATAGCGGAACACACCAATACTTGCGTCCGATTTTCCATAAAGTCGAGCATGATTTTCTCCAGCTCTCGCGAACGCATCTGCCCATGGGCCACGGCGATCTTCGCCTCTGGAACTAAGTCCGAGAGCTTCTGAGCCATGCGGGAGATGGTCTCCACTCGATTGTGGAGAAAAAAAACCTGGCCGCCGCGATTCAACTCCCGTACGACCGCATCCCGAATCACGCTCTCATCATATCTCGTAACGTAGGTTCGGATCGCCAGACGGTCCAAAGGCGGCGTCTCGATGATGCTCATGTCCCGGATGCCGACAAGAGACATGTGAAGCGTGCGCGGGATCGGCGTCGCGGTTAGACTCATCGCATCGACGAGGCAACGGAGCTTTTTGAGCTTTTCCTTATGAACGACGCCGAAGCGATGCTCCTCGTCGATCACCATGAGCCCGAGATCTCTGAACGCGACATCTCGCTGAAGTAAGCGATGCGTCCCGATCACAATGTCCACGAGTCCCTTGGCCAGGTCCTGAAGCACCTGCTGGTTTTCCTTGGAAGTCAGAAAGCGGCTCAACATCTCGATCCTTACCGGATAGCCGCGAAAACGATGACGGAAGGTTTGCAAATGCTGTTGCGCTAGCACGGTCGTTGGAGTCAGGACCGCGACTTGCTTCCCTTCCATGACGGCGAGGAAGGCGGCTCGAATCGCCACTTCCGTCTTGCCGTAACCGACATCGCCGCAGATGAGGCGATCCATGGGCCTTTTCTTCTGCATGTCTCTGAGAACATCTTCAATGGTTTTGTCCTGATCCGGAGTCTCCTCGAATGGGAAAGAGGCCTCAAATTCGCGGTAGAGATGATCCGGAGAAGAAAAGGCATGGCCTTCACCCACCTCGCGGGCCGCATAGACCACCAGCAGCTCCTGGGCCATCGCCAGAATCGATTCGCGGGTCTTGGCCTTAACCTTCTCCCACGAGCTTCCCCCAAGCCGGTCCAAACCGGGCCGCGCTCCATCTCCGCCGATATATTTCTGGATCAAATTGATCCGATCGACCGGCAAGTAGAGCCGATCGCCTCCTTCATATTCGAGATGGAGAAACTCTCCCTCAACTTCTGCTACGCTGAGAAATTTGAGCCCCCGATAGATGCCGATTCCGTGGTCCAAATGAACCACATAGTCATCTTGCTTGAGCTCGCTTAAGCTGCTGATAAAGTGACTAGGGTGGCTTTTTCTGCCTCGCGCTTGCTGACTCTTTTGCGTGGCGAAAATTTCGTCCGAGGTTACCAAGATCAAATGGTCTTCCGGTAGGCGAAACCCTTGGGTGAGCTCCCCGACGAGAACAGCCCGACGCAGCTCGCCATCCGCGAGCAGCTGAGGAAAGGAAAGATCCATCAAAGGAAGTTCCGCCTCATAATGCCCTAATAATTCCTTGAGCCGGCCGGCATCTCCTGGGGTGGGGGCGACGAAAAAGACTCTTTCTTCGCTCCACTCTCTAAGGCGACTCGCCAGAGGGGCGAGAGAAGGCTCTCTAGTCTGAAGAGATGAGATCTCTTGGCGAAGATCCGTGTTAGAGTGGGATTTCACGCTGAGCGAGGAATTCGACGATTCCACTCCAGGCGCCGCGAGATCGAGCGGTTCGCTATGAACCTGGCGAAAAAGAGAAATCCCTTCCTGCCACTCCTTCTCGCTCAGATAGAGACTTTCTACAGGTGGGGCGAAACGACCCTCCTCCTTCGCCCTCGCCTCTCGTTGCCAAGTTAGATGCTCGAACCGCTCCACTTCGGCTTCCACGTGAGCAGCCTCGTCCAACCAGATCAACGTCTCGGGCGGCAGATAAGAAAAGATCGAGGAAAGCGCGGCGTAAAAATAGGGGGCCAAAAACTCGATCCCGGCAAACGGAATTCCCTCCGTCAGAGAGTCAAGAATCGAGTTTTTCTCTTTGCGGCCCACCTCCAACTCTCCGGCCCTGCTGTCGATCTCGCGCACGACCGCATCGATTTTAGCGCGCCTTAGCGAAAATTCCTTTACGGGCAAAAGGAGAATCTCCTCGAGCTGTTTCTCGGAGCGTTGGGTGGACGGATTAAACTCTCGAATCGAGTCAATGTTGTCGCCGAAAAATTCAAGGCGCAGAGGCCGGGAATAGGCGGGTGGAAAGAGGTCGATGATCCCTCCACGGACGCTGAAATCACCCCGCTCCTCGACCAGAGGGACATTCTGAAAGCCCCAGCCCACGAGATGCTCGAGCAAACTCTCACGCGAAATCTCCTGACCCTTTACGAGATACAGAAACGATTGCTCTAGGGTCTCTTTAGGTATGACCTTCTGCATGAGGGCTGCAGGGCTAGCGACCAAAATAGATGCGTCAGTCTGCGATAAGTAATAAAGCCCTTCCAATCTCGCTGCCACCTGATCGGGATGGGGCGAGAGCTTTTCAAACGGAAGAACTTCCCAGGGAGGGAAAAGGTGGAGCCGTTTCTGGAGCGGAGGGAGATCTTGTTTTTCGCCCAGAAAGAAAGCCAAGTCTGAAAAGAGGTTTTCGGCTTCGCGCGCCGTCGGCGTGATGATCAGAAGAGGTCGGTCTCGTTTCCCGGCAATGAGTGAGAGAAAATAGGCTCGCGCGCCGCCTTTGAGACCGTGGACCCTTTTCGCCTCTTCCCACTTTGCCTGGAGAAGCGGCTCGATCCTTTTTTGTAAGCCGGGGACAAGCATCAGAACAGACCGAAACGGCGCAGCTGGATCTTGGGGATCTGTTCTCGGACCGATTCAGAGTCAACTTCAGCCCTTTTGGCCCACGACTCCATTTCTTGGATGAGATCCTTCACCCTGACCTTCAGATAGGCCGGCTGATAGTTCTCCAGCCGAATAATAGCCTGGTAAACCATCCGGACCGGCCCTTTGATCTCGCCGAACTCCCGAAAGATCCTGCAAGCTGCGGCCAATTGCATCAGTCCCTCAAGAAAGGGCTTGTGTTTCTCTTCGGCGCTGAGATAAAAATCCTCGAGCGACTCGTGCGATTCGAAGTAACGGCCGGCATTGAACAGACGTATACCCTCTCGCAACCGAGCATCCATAGGTAAAACTCTAGCTAAACTTAACAACTTCCCCCTAGAGGCTCAAGCGTGCTGGGAGTATCCGCGAAGAGCAAGACGACTTCGGAGCATCCGTCTTTAACCGGCGATGTAATGATTCTGATCTGCCAGACGGCTCGAACCTAAACGGGGTGCTCGGCAGGCAGTGTGAAGGCAAAGGTGCTCCCTTTGCCGCTTTCACTTTCCACCCAGATCTTTCCCCCTTGCATCTCCACCAAGTCCTTACAGATAGTTAGGCCGAGCCCTGTTCCTTTGGTCTTTTGCCTGCCGGACTGAGCAATCTGATAGAACTTATCAAAAATTTTATTTATCTCTTCCGTGGGAATGCCTGGACCTGTGTCCGCGACCGAGACCCGCACCCACTGATCGCCGTTTCTTCCGACGGCGATAGTCACTTTGCCGTGGGGTGGGGTAAACTTCAGCGCGTTGCCGATCAAGTTCATGAGCACCTGCGTCACCTTATCTCGATCTGCCCAGGCCATAACCGCGGGGTCCCGGGAAGCAATGTCCAGGCTGATAAGCTTCTCCGCTGCGACTGGTCTCAGGCTTTCTGCAACCTCCTTGATCAGAGTGACAAGAGAGAGATTTGTCGGCCTAAGGTCAATCTTCCCTGCTTCGATCCTCGAGAGATCCAGCAGATCGTTGATGAGCCGCGCCAGACGGTCCGCATTCGACTTGATCCGCGTCAGGTATGCGATCTGTTTTTCATTCAATTCTCCTATGACGCCATCCAGCATATTATCGACCGAGCCTTTAATTGCGGTCAGTGGGGTTCCCAGCTCATGCGAAACGCTAGACACGAAGTCCGACTTCATTTTGTCCAGCTCTTTCAGCCGCTGTTCGTAACGTTTCTTCTCTGTGACATCCTTGGCCAGGTGAAGAAAGCCAATGACATTGTCATCCTTGTCCCTGATTGGCGAGACCGCTAGGCTGGCATCGATGATTCTCCCGTCTCTCCTGATCCGGCGCACCTCTAAACTGCGGATGACACCTGTAAGTCGCACCTTATTCCGTATCTCTTCCAGCTCTGTCGAACGACCCGGCGGAAGCAGGATGGCGAGACTCTGCCCAACCGCCTCTTCTTTGCTATAGCCAAAGACCACCTCCGCCCCAAGGTTCCAGCTAAGGATACGATCCTCTGTGTCCGTGGAGATGATGGCGTCACCTGCATTCTCCACCAGGTTTTCGATATAAGCTTTGTCTTTATTCACTTCGTCATAGAGCTGGGCATTTTCGAGCGCGGCGCCAAGCTGGGAGCTGAAGGCCAACAAGAGACGCACTTCCCTTTCGGTGAATTTGTGGACCTTTTTACTCCCAACTGCGATGAAACCCATAGCGCGCTGCTTGGAGATTATAGGAACCATCACTACGGAGATAAGCCCTTCTCTTTCCATGGTTCGGGCCTTAAACATCGGATCTTTCCGAATATCGGTACAGATGTAAGGCTTTTGTGTTTCGAAGACGATTTTTCCCACAATGGGATGAGAAGAATCCAAAGGGATGGCGGTGCTTAAGAATTCGCGGGAGGATAAACCTCTGGCCACACGGACAACCAAATTTTGCTTCGCAGGGTCCAGGGTGCGAATGTAACCGACATTAAAGCGGAGCAGCTCTAACGATTTGTCTAAAGTATCCTTTAGGATCTTTTCCGTCTCGAGGGACTGAGTCGCGGTTTGTGAAATCGCGAGGAGCGCTGCGAGTTCCCGGGTCCGTCCCAGCAGCTCTTTCTTGACGTCCGAACTTTCTAGCAAGGGACTCTTCTTGTTAACTCCTACGAGCCGCGGCATTATTCATCAACATCTAAATTTGTTTCACCCAGTCGGATCTTTGAAGACGTGGTCCGCCAAGGTCAAACCGTTTTAGAAATTTGATCAGGCGGCCGCGCCTAGGGGTAGTAAAATCTTCTCTGGCCCACTCTCTCAATATAGTTTGGGCTGTGGTGAGCAACTTTTGCGGGGGTTTCTTGCGAAATCCCACTACGAGTGTTCCAGCGCAACGTTCCCCAATCACAATTGCAAGACACGTTTGGAACCTGTTTCCGGCCTTCGGATCTGTAGCTTTTTCTCCAGATCTCTTCTCTAGTATTTCGCCTTCTTCCCAATCTCTATACCTAAAATGGTTCCCTTTTTGGTTGGCATAACGAAAGGCTTCCCCGTAGATCTCAGAGTAGACATCATCTCCGAAACGGTGCAGGCCCGGATCCGGATGATTCCATTGTTGTCTTGTTTGTCTCACATCCTCAGCCTCGACCCAACCGGCGAAGACAGGAAAGGGGAAGGGCTTGTCGCTCTCGTTGAGGCGGACGTGTATCTCTTTCGGTCCGTGGGGTGCACTTTTTAGCTTTTTGTCTATGTCCTGCAGAATGTCTCTGAGGGTTCTTGTTATTTTCAAGAAATCCTCAGGCGTTATGCCACCTGGAATTGGCGGCCTGGCCCTCCCTGGCTGATATCTGATCAGTCGATTTCTGACAGCTAGTCCGGATCCTGCTTGCTGACCTTTCACCCGTCGACCGTTACGCATATTGATAATCTCCTTTCACATGTGTGCGAGGCGTATTGGAATTGTGGAACCTCTCAAGCTCCAATCTCAATAAAAAGGCCAGCCGGCAAGAACCGGTCGGGCCCATAGTTTGTCAAAATCAAAGCTGCTGCTGACTAGAGCCGGTCGAGCGAATCCCAGAACAATTCTCTTAGCCTACAATTATTTTGGCTGTCAAGCGAAGCTTGGAGCCTGAGTGGAAAGCGCGGCGACTTTAGAGTAGTCTGTTAATGTTCCAATGGCAGATCTCACCGTAACTTCTCATACAGTCCGTGGCTACTGCGCCCTCTGCACGGCACACTGCGCCACTATCGCAACTGTCGAGAATGGCCGGGTGGCCCGGCTCGATCCAGACCCGGATCATCCAAACGGCGGTGTGATCTGCATCAAAGGCAAAGCAGCACCCGAGCTGCTTTACCATCCCGACCGGCTGAACTATCCGCTGAAGCGCACACGGCCGAAGGGAGATCCCGATCCTGGTTGGAAAAGGCTCAGTTGGGATCAGGCGCTCGATGAGATCGCAGCGAAGCTGCTAGCGACCCGTGAGCGCTATGGCCCGCGAGCTGTGGCCCTGGCCAAGGGCACGACCAGCGGCACTTCAATCGATGATGCGGCGCGCTGGCTGGCGCGATTTCTCAACGTGCTCGGCAGTCCAAACTGGGTCTCTACCACGCACGTTTGCAACTGGCACCGAGATACGGGTTTTACGTACACGTTCGGGGTCAATCTGCCAAGCCCCGATCTCAGCCGATGCGAGAGCTTTCTTCTCTGGGGCCATAACCCAAGCTCGACCTCTTTGATCCTGGCCCACGACATCGTTGCCGCCAGGTCCCGCGGAATGAAAATCGTCGCCGTCGATCCGCGCCGAATCGGCATTGGCGCTCAAGCCGAAATCCTTCTCCAACCTCGTCCAGGCACGGACGGCGCGCTCGCCCTCGCCCTTATCCACGCTGTGATAGAGGAAGGGTGGTACGACGCAAGCTTTTTGCGCCAATGGACCAATGGGACTTTTCTCCTGCGCCGCGATACCGGAGCGGCGCTGACGGAAGCGGATCTTACAACCTCAGGGCGGCCTGACCGTTATGTGGTATGGGACGAGACCACGGAGGGGCCCGCGATCTACGATCCGGCGTCTGGGGCATTTGAGAGAAATACCGTCAATCCCGCGCTGTTTGTAGAGAAGCCGGTTAGAGACAAAGAAGGCAGAGCGGTCTCCTGCCAAACAGCCCTTCAGGCTCTCGCCGTTCTCGCCTCGCGCTATCCCCCAGAGCGCTCAGAGGCGATCACGTGGGTCCCAGCCGGAAAGGTCTGGAAGGCCGCTCAGCTTCTCGCCCATAACCGTCCGTTGAGCATGTATATGTGGAACGGCGTCGGACAACACACGAACGCGACACAAACGAGTCGAGCGATCGCCTCGCTGTATGGCCTTCTTGGCGACTTCGATCAGCCGGGTGGCAACGTGCTCTTCCCGGGAACGCCGGTCAACAACGTCAGCGGCAAGGAATATTTGCTGAAAGAAATGATCGTCCAAAGGATCGGACGCGCGGACAAGCCTCTTGGTCCGCCCGCCAAGCCCGGCAATTGTGCCGCCTACGATATCTTCACCGCCATCCTCGAAGGGCAACCTTATCCCGTCAAAGCCGTCCTCAACTTTGGCTCCAACACGGTCATGTCCACCGGAGATTCACGCCGGGCTCGGGAGGCCTTCTGCGCTCTAGAGCTTGCTGTGGCAGCCGAGCTCTTCATGACCCCAACTGCGGAGCTTTGCGACTATGTGCTGCCAGCCACAAGCTTTCTTGAGATGTCCAATCTCGCTAGTGGTTTCGACCACCGTCCTCAAGGCAAGGCCCATCTTCAATACCGCCCTGCGGTGATTCCTCCTCTGGCGGAGAGGCGCTCCGACATGGGGATATCGAGGCCGCCTATGCCTACGAGTTAGCTCCCACCGGCTTGACCCTAGAGCGACTCAAAGCCTCTCCGGGTGGGATCACAATGCCGGTAACGCCGAGTTACCGAAAATACGCCCAGTCTGACGACGGGAGAGGCGCACGTGGCTTCTCGACTCTTTCTCGCAAGGTCGAACTCTACTCGCACACATTTGCCGCCCACGGTTTTCCACCGCTGCCAGAATACACCGAGCCGGCCGTGAGCCCTCTGAGCAGGCCGGATCTAGCCGCCAAATATCCGCTGGTGCTTACCAACGCAAAGTTTACAACTTTCATTCATAGCCAGCAGCGGGCCTTGCCGAGCCTGCGCAAGACATCGCGTGAGCCAACCGCAGAGCTGCATCCTGAAACGGCAGCTCACTACGGGATTAAAAATGAGGAATGGATGATCGTTGAAAGCCCCAAGGGGGCGATACGCGTTAGAGCGCGAATCACGGATCGCATCATCCCTGGAGTTGTTTGTGCTCAGCACGGTTGGTGGCAGGACTGCCGGGAACTTAAGCTGCCGGGCTACGATGCCTACTCAGACGTGGGCGCAAACCCCAGCATGCTTATTGGAACGGATCTCGCCGATCCGATCAGCGGATCGCTGCCGCACCGATCCTATCTCTGCCGTGTGCGGCCAGCGGAGCGGCTCGCGCAAGAGGCTAACGAGGGGTTCGAATCTCCACCTGAAGACCGTTCGGGTCCTGTAAGAAGACCGTTGTGAGCTGACCTTTAGCGTCATGATTCTCGCGTAGGATCTTGGCGCCTCTGGCTCTAAAATCTTTGACCGCCTGTTCGATGTCATCCGTCACAAAGCCGTAGTGATGGACACCTTTTGGCTCTTCCGATTCCATGAGCTGAATCGGAGCTGCGCCGTTGATTTTGATGAAGCAAAAAGGGTAGCCTGCCGATCCCGTTCTCACCTCGGTCGGCGTCCCACCGAAGAGCCTTTGATAAAAGTCGGCTGAGGCTTCCAGATCCTTACACTCGATAGCAACATGCTCTAGACGGTAATTCATGATTTCGCCTCCTTTGCTTTTGACCCTTATAACGTCTCCAAAGTTTGCACAACCAGCGAAGCTTGAAAAGTTTATTCCGAACGCCTACTAGTACCGGCAATCCCCTAAGAGACGCTAGCCGAACAGATGCCCCTCAACAGAAAGCTAGAAATCTTTCTAAGGAGATCTATGGATACCTCCACTATGGTCATGATGGCGGTGGCTCTCCTGCTCCTAGTCACGGCTTATCTCAGAGCTCCTGAGCTTGCCCAAAAAGGGCTGGGGGCAAGCGTGTCGCTCGTCCTAGAGATCTTCCCTCGGATGCCGAGGCTTTTCTTATTGCCGGACTGATTCAGGTCCTGGTCTCGGAAGAGGTGATCGCCCACTGGATCGGCATCGGCATCGGGCCGCTGGTTTCTTATCTGACGGCCTGGTCTCTCCTCGGGCTTCAAAGGATCATTATGTGGGAGATCCCGTTCCTCGGAATGAAAGTCGTCCTGGTGCGCATCGCCGCGAGCTTCCTTTTCCCGCTCTTCGCCGGGTGGTTCTCTGAGCTGCTCTGGAGCAAATGGACTGAATGGCATCCATGACGGAGATTTAAGAGATTGCCGTAAAGCCTCCGCAGTAAGTCTGTGGTACGAGGTTTATCTGCCGGTTGCCCAGAGCCTTTGGTCAAAGGCGATGACCCGCCTCCAAGATGCCGCCCAAACGGAGAGATCGGATAAGCCTAAGACTCCAGCAGAGAGGGCGAAGGAGATGAGATAACTTCCTGACAAGTCGTAGAAAAGACCCCCAAGCCACGAGCCCATCGCGCCGCCCAGGCCGACACTGACGACGGAATAGCCCAAGATGGCGCCGAACCCTTTCCCCGAGAAGATATCCGCTGCAAGGGCGGAGAAGATGACCGCCCTAGAGCCAAAGCCGATACCGAAAAAGACAAGGTAGACGTAAAGAAGCCATGAGTGAGAGGTATCATGGGCCACCATCAAGGCTCCCACGCCAACCAGCGTGGTCAAGATGTTCAGCGTATAGGCAGCCTGTTTTGAGACCAGGTCAGCCACGTAACCAAAAATGACCCGGCCGAAGGTGCTGGCGATTCCAACAAAACCAAAGATGGTCGCCGCATAGAGCCGGCTATAACCGATATCGACCACGTGGGCCACCTGATGGGTCACGATGACGGTCGTCCCGCCCGCCGCAAAAATTCTCCCAAAGAACAGCAGCCAAAACTGCAGGCTCCGCAGCGCAAGCTTCGTCGTCCATTGGTTCTCGCCTCTGGCAAGTTCGCTCGACCTCCCATGATAAGGCCCGCGCCGGTAGAACGCGATAATTAGAGGAAGCATCAAGATCAAAACCAAGATCGCCTCAGTCTGCAGCGCTCGCTGCCACCCCCAGGTAGAGATCAGCCATTCCGTGAACGGTGCCAGGAGGAGAATGCCCACACCTGTGCCGGCGTAAACCAAACCGAAAGCCGAGGCGCGCTTGGAAACGAACCACTCAGAGATGAGCACCACATGAGGGACCATCCCCGTGAAGGTGAACCCGAAAGCCGCAACCAGACCGAAGTAGAGATAGAGTTGCCAGAGTTGGCTGATCTCGCTGCTTAGAAAAAACCCTAAAGCGAGCGTCAAGCAACCTCCGCCGACAATTTTCTTCGGCCCGTAACGGTCAAGCAGGTGGCCCACAACAGGCGACAGCAGCGCGTCGACGAAAAGAACGACGGAGAATACCCCAGCGGTTACCCCCCGGCTCCAGCCGAAAGTTTCCAGCAGCGCCACGTAAAAGACTCCGAAAGAGGAATGGATGCCGCGAGAGAAACCCAGGATCAAAAATCCCAGTGCGGCGATGAGCCAAGAGATAGGAGAAATCCGCATAGAATGAGTCTATCTTTGTCGGCGGTCGCGCTATCTTTACTCCGGCTTAATTAGCAGGGAATGGCAGCGATGTAAAAGGAACCCATTGATTCCTGAGAAACCTGCGAGGTATACAGGGGCTATGAGCGGATTACGACACATCGCCCTCAAGAGCCGCGATCTTAAGAAGACCGAGCGGTTTTATACCGAGATTCTGGGATTGAAAATCGCCTTTCGGGTCTCACCCGAG
>VBLN01000015.1:0-4109 GCA_005878685.1 Deltaproteobacteria bacterium
CACGTCTACCATTGATTTATCTGTTTGCTATTCCCCTTACGTCAGGCATCCATCGAACTCAGGGTCGGGTCGAGAATAATTTTTCCGCCTTTCAAGCGTGTCGCCGACACAGGGAATTTGCATCCGTCTTCCGTGCCGTTGATTGATTAGAATGAATTGTGTCAGGGAAAGGTCTGGTCTACAATGAAATTTCCGCATACATCGAGCGGCGAAGAGGCTTGTTCTCTTCATCTACGTTGATCTATGCCATCGCGTATCGAAGACTATGCCCTCATAGGCGACTGCGAGACTGCAGCCCTCGTAGGCCGGGACGGCTCCATCGATTGGTTATGCTTCCCCCGTTTTGACTCTCCGGCCTGCTTCGCCGCCCTTTTGGGCACGCCGGAGCATGGACGCTGGCTCATCTCGCCGGCGGAAGAGATCCTGACCGTCCGGCGCCGCTACCGAGAGGGGACCCTGGTCCTCGAGACTGAATACGAGACTGCGAGCGGCATGGTTCGAATCATCGATTGTATGCCGCCGCGCAGTAAGTCGCCCGATGTCGTCCGGATCGTCGAAGGGCGACGCGGACAGGTTCGGATGCGGATGGAACTCATCATCAGGTTCGACTATGGGTCGGTGATTCCCTGGGTGCGCCGCACCGAGACCGGCCTCATGGCAATCGGGGGACCCGATGCTCTCAGGCTGCTGACCGCGGTCGAGCTCCGCGGCGAAAATTTCCGCACCGTATCCGAATTTGCCGTATCGGAAGAGGAGCGGATTCCGTTCACGCTTACGTGGTATCCCTCGCACCTTCCACCGCCGCCTGATGAAAAGCCGGAACAGGAAGTCCAAGAGACCGAGCGCTGGTGGCGTGAATGGTCGGGGCAGTGCAACTACGAGGGAGAGTGGCGCGAAGCGGTCATGCGATCGCTCATCACACTAAAGGCCCTGACATACGCTCCCACCGGCGGCTTAGTGGCCGCAATCACCACTTCACTCCCGGAAAAGCTGGGCGGCATGCGCAACTGGGACTATCGCTATTGCTGGCTGCGCGACGCTACCTTTACGCTTTATGCGCTCATGGCCTGCGGCTATGTGGAAGAAGCCCGGGCATGGCGGGAGTGGATGCTTCGCGCGGTGGCCGGCAAACCGTCTCAGGCCAACATCCTATACGGGGTCATGGGAGAGCGGCGTCTTCCCGAGGTGGAGCTTGACTGGCTGCCCGGTTATGAAAACTCCAAGCCCGTAAGGGTAGGAAACGCGGCCTGTACGCAGTTTCAGCTCGACATTTATGGCGAGGTGATGGATGCGCTCCATCTTGCCAGGCGCGCCGGGCTGGAGATGGACGAGAACACCTGGCAGGTCCAGAAGGCGCTTATGGATTTTATGGAAACGGCCTGGGAAATGCCGGATGAGGGTATTTGGGAAATACGCGGGTCGCGGCGGCACTTCACGCATTCCAGGGTTATGGCCTGGGTTGCCGTGGATCGTGGAGTCAAGGCAGTCGAGCGCTTCGGCCTGAAAGGCCCGGTGGAGCGTTGGCGGGAACTTCGCGACAAGATTCATGCGGACGTGTGCGAGAGGGGCTTCGACAAAGAACTCGACTCGTTTGTCCAATATTACGGGGCGAAAGAGGTCGACGCGAACCTCTTGATGATTTCGCTGGTCGGCTTTTTGCCGGCCACGGATCCGCGGATGGTCGGAACCGTCAAGGCCATTCAGAAATATTTGGTGAACGACGGCTTTGTCATGCGGTATGCCTCAGATGTGGACGGTCTTCCACCCGGTGAAGGCGTCTTTCTGGCCTGTACGTTCTGGCTCGCCGATAACCTCGCGCTCCAGAATCGCTATACTGAAGCCAGAGAGACTTTCGAGCGGCTTCTTGAGCTACGCAACGACGTTGGCCTTCTTTCCGAGGAATACGATACTTCGGCGCGCCGACTGGTGGGGAATTTCCCCCAAGCCTTCTCTCACGTCGGACTGATCAATACGGTGCTTAATCTCACCAAGACTCATGGTCCGGCGCGAGAGCGACACCAGAGCTAAGACTTTGTTCCGCTCGAGCCGGTTCTTGTCGAGGAAAGAAGATTATCTCCAAAGCACCGTCAATAATGGCGAAGGGAATTGTCTTGCCTGTAGGGAGAGAGTCGTTCGACTTTCTGTCACCGGTCATTAAATTCCGATTTGCCCACCCAGCCCCGCAGTTCTCGACTTGGAAGGGTGGTGATGCAAACACCTCCATGATATGGGATAGCGAAAAAGCTTAAGATGATGTCGATGTGAGAGGAGAATTTTCATGGCTAAAGATATGCGTTCTTGGATCGGCCAGTTGGAAAACGCCGGGCTGCTTGCTCGGATTAAAAAACCGGTAGACCCTCGCACTCAGATGGGGGCGCTGCTCTGGCAGGCGAGAGATTGTGCGCTCTTGTTTGAGAATCTCGCGGGCTTTCCAAACTGGCGCTCATTAGGGCAGGCGCCGGGCGATGTCTCGCTGGCGCCTCCGGCCTTCGAATGCAGTCGTGATCAGATGGTCCCAGAGTTCGTGCGCCGGACCGAGCGTCTTGGCACCACGCGCACGGTGAAGACGGGACCGGTCAAGGAAAAAATCGTGATCCGCGACGAGGTTGACATTACAAAGATGCCGATCCACCAAGCAGGCGTCCGCGACGGAGGTCCTTTTATTGGTTCCGGATTGATGATTACGAAGAATCCAGAAACGGACAAACGCAACATGAGCTTCCATCGCCTTCAAATGAAAGGTCCGAGGAAGACAGGGATTCTTCTCTATCCGCGCCATGCCTGGAACAATTATCAGATGTATGAAGCACAGGACCAACCGATGCCCGTTGCCATATTGATAGGTCATCATCCGATGTACTACTTTGCCGCAGCGACAACGACGCAGTATGGAGTCGATGAGCTTGAGATCGCTTCCGCGCTGCTGCAGGAGGAGGTGGAGCTGGTTAAGTGTGAGACTGTGGACCTTGAGGTGCCCGCGCACGCAGAGATTGTTATAGAAGGGGAGATTCCGCCTAAAGTCCGCGAAAAAGAGGGACCGTTCAGCGAATTCCAGGATTATTATTTAACCGGTTCGGGCATGAATCCTATCGTGAACATCAAAGCGGTCACGATGCGTCACGACGCCATCTTCAAAAATGTCCAGAATGGAACCGAGGTTGAAGGATGTGTTTATCATAAGATTCCGATGTCGGCTCAGATTTTGCGCCGCGTCCGCACTGTCGGCGGTTTCGCCGACGTGAAAAATGTTCTGGTTCTGCCAGGAATCTTTGGGGTGGCGGTCCAGATGAACCCGCGCTACTACGGCGAGGCGAAAAATGTCCTCTTGTCGGTTCTCTCCAGCGAGTATCAACATCCGAAGGTGGCAATTGCGGTCGACGAGGACGTGGACATCTTCAACTACGCGGAAATACTGTGGGCCATGTCTACGCGGGTCAATCCTCAGGAAGATCTCGTTGTCATCCCCGGCTCCAAGATCCATGCGATGGACCCATCATGCCCCGAGTTCGGCGCGCCGGGCGCTCCTGGCTGGCATCGCATAGGTGGAAAAGTCCTGATCGACGCAACCAAACCGCCCGAGTGCGACCCAAACCGGCGGTTCGAATTCGAGCGTCTCCGGCCTATGGGCTGGGAGACGATGCGATTGGAGGATTTCCTTCCGGAGAATTCTCCTCCGCTCCGCTTCAAACCGAAAGTTCCGGGGCTAAGGGGTTGAAGGGTTAGGGGTCTAAGGGCATAAAAAGCTTCTCCCACAGCCCTGAAACCCTTTAAACTTATAGAGCCGGTCACGGTACGAACATCTGGTCGATGAAGCCTAAAGCTTCCTTCGGAAAGATGCCGAGCTCGGTCGCCTGTCGCAGGTAGCTTTTTTGCGCTTCAAGTATGGCGGCCTCTGGCCATTTGAGATCGGGTCGGGCTAATATTGTTCTCGTTCGCTTCCAAGCTAAGCTGACCACGTTCTCTCCCTCCACGCCGAAGAACTGCTTCGCATATTTCCGAAAGTGGGCCTCATCCTCCTGAAGCCCCCTGGAGCTTTCAGTCCATGCGGCTCTCAATTTGCCAACCATGTCGGGGTTTTGCTTGACCCATGAGTCGATCGCTCCAATGTA
>VBLN01000015.1:4152-8029 GCA_005878685.1 Deltaproteobacteria bacterium
TCTTCGCGGAGACTCATGATCGCCTTGTACTTTCCGAAGGCCAGGAGGCGAGAGACGTGGGCCTCCCACAAAACGACTCCATCCACTTCGCCTTTTTCCAATACGGCGATGATGCCGGGGGCCGCGCCGAACTTCTTCAGCCTAAAGTCACTTTCGATATTCACTCCGCGTTTCTTCATGATGTAGTCAAACATGTTGTAAAGCGAAGTCGTCTCCGTAGTTAAAGCCAGGGGTTTCCCCTTAAGGTCCGCAGCGTTCTTATAGGGCGCCTCGGTAGAAACCAACAAGTGAGTATGAGGAACTTGATAGGGTTGGATGAGACGGATCGGTGTGCCCTGCATATTTGCCCGGAGCGATACCTCGGAGACTGCGAGTCCGACCGGCACGGCGCCGATGCCCATCAGGCGCTGAATGTCCGCTACTCCGGCCCAGCGCGGCTTCATAACGAAGCCATGTTTGCGATCGAGTCCCCGGTCGACAATATATTGGCCCCCCAAGCCAAAGACCCCATCTTCGGGCAGGCCGACCTCAACCGTAGGGAGCTCGGCGGCTCGCACCCGATGGACCGAGAATGAGATCGTCGCCAGAACCGCGAACATGACTAGAAGGTTCATGGGCCGGTGTTTCATGCTGGCACCTCCTATTGCATGGACCGTAGCACCGACTTAAGCAACTTTTTTTTGAATTCAATAAAGCGAAGGTCATCTAAGTCCCTCGCGACCGGCTGAAAGGGATTATCCACAACCTCCGTAACGTGGGCTGGCCGGGCGGAGAGGATCACGATGCGGTCGCCCATGTAGGCTGCCTCCTCGACATCGTGCGTCACCAGCACCGCTGTCTGTTTGAGCCGGGTGCAGATCGAGAGGGTGTCCTCTCGCAGCTTGCGTGCGGTCAGCTGATCGAGCTTGCTGTAGGGCTCGTCCATGAGAAGCACTTCAGGTTCGATCACAAGCGCGCGAGCGAGACCTACTCTTTGGCGCATCCCACCCGACAAGTAAAGCGGATACTGCTTGCGGAACTCAAGCAGATTGACCAGATTCAGATATTTTTGTATCCGCTCCTGCCACTGCTCTTCAGGTATTCTCATGCCTTTCAAAGCGAAGATCAGGTTGCCCTCCACTCTTTTCCAGTTGAGCAGCCGCGGATCCTGGAAGACATAGCCGATTCGGGGAAGATGAGCCGCATCGCTCTGGTTCGACACAATTTCTACATGACCCTGGTCAAGGGTCTCAAGCCCCGACACGGCGTTGAGAAGAGTGGATTTGCCGCAACCCGACGGACCCACCAGGCAGGTGATGCCGTTTTCCTGCGCATCGAAAGAAACTTTTTCCAGGACGAGCATGTCGGTGCCGTCCTCACGGTCAAAAAACTTTACGGCTCCATCGACCCGGACGTAAGCCACCTAACGCCTCCAGGCCTCAGCGCGAGGCCGCCATTTCGTCACTGCTTTTTCGAGCCAGCCGATCATGCCGAACTCGATAATGATCATGACCACTAGGAAGCTTATGGCCCAGGCGAGAACCGCTTTCATCGAGAAGATGTTGAATCCTCGGACCACTTGATAGCCCACGCCGTTGCTGAGGCCGAACATTTCAACCACGACGACCACCTTCCAGGCCAAGCCCAAGCCGTAACGGATCGCTGCCAGGATGTGAGAGATGAGCTGGGGCAAAATGACATCGACCACTTTGGACCAGGGACTGGCATGGAACGCCTTGCTCATATCGATGAGATCCTTATCGATCGACTTAGTCCCCTGCCAAATGCTGATCGCCAACATAGGCATGATGGTGATGGCCACGGCTGCGTAGGCGCTGGTCTCGTTCAATCCGAAGAACATGATCATCAGTACGGCCCAAATGAGACCCGGCATGGTGAGGCCGAGGATCACCGGCGGCTCGAAGAAACTCTCAAAACTTCTCAGAGTTCCCATGAGGATCCCCAGAGGTATGCTCACGATCATGGCGATGCCGAAGCCGACGCCGACGCGACGAAGGGTGCTCCCCATCCCACTAAAGAAATTCCCTGTGCTGACGATAGTGGCGACCTCAGTAAAAGTTTCCGATGGTTTTGGAATCAATGTGGGAGGAAAAAAAAGACTCAGAAGCCACCAGATCAAGATCAGAGTGAGGATGGATGCCACCCTAAGACCGATGTTTCTGATGCCCTCGTTTATCTTGTTAGAATTGCGTCTGGGAAGCTCGGTTAGTTCTTCGTTCAGCGCCGACTGAACCTCTTGTCGGGCAATCAGTATTTTCTCTTGGTTCGCCATCGCCTCAACAGCGAGCGAGAGCAACTTTCTCGGGAAAAAGCTGGAGCAGCCTGTTTAGAGCCTTGTCCTTCTCTGGCCGTTCTATCTTCGCGCGCTCGACTGATTTTCGCAGAATCTCGATCGATTGATCGTAAAGCTTTCTATTAACCGGGTAAGGATGGCCGTCCTTGCCGCCATGAGCAAAGCTGAACTTCGCTGGGTCCTTCCAGGAGGCCGGCGTGCCATAAGTGATCTCGGAGATCAAGGCTAAGGCTCGAAGCGTCTTGGCCCCGACGCCCGCCATCCCTAACAGTTCCTCGAAATCGTTCGCCCTTGCCTCGTAGGTCTTCAGCAAGACTTTTTCAATGGATTGCGGGTGAAGATGTTTAATGGAGAGTTCGTGGTGGGAAGACAGGCTAAGGGTCTGTAGTTTTTTAAGCTCTTGTACGATCTTTTCCGGCCGTTCTTTCGAGAGATCCGTCATGACCTCCTGTGCCTTGGCGCTTTCCGAGGCCACCAGGTTCAGCGCCTTCTCCTGGATCCGGTTGCTGCAGATCGCGGAGTGAGGTTCCAAAGTCAGGGATTGAATATGCTCCGAGTACCAATGGTAGCGCCGCGCATAGCGCTCACTCATGCCTTGCTGAACCACGGCCCACGAGCCTTTCAGCGTGAAGAAAAAGTTGTGATGGTAGAGCTGGAAGCCGTCTTGGATGGCGTTGTTGTCAATCTTGGCTGTCAGGCGACTGAGATAGACGAGCTCTTTGGAATCGCGATTGAGCGGGAGTCTATCGCCGGCTGCGGTGATCTCTGAGGGCGTTTTGCGTGAGGTGGCGCCTTTGCCTCCGGCCACGACGAGGCCGAGCTCCCGTTCCATCCCTTTTAATCCCTCTTTGAGAGCGCCGCAGACGGTCGTCGTGACGCCGGAGGAATGCCAATCGAAACCCAGTACGCAGCCGAGGGACTGGAACCAGTAGGGATCGGAGAGCCGGACGAGCAGTTCTTCCGGGCCATGCTCTTCAACGATGAGGCGGACGATTTCCCGCCCCAGCCGGACCATCCGCTGAAATAGCCACGCGGGCGCTTTACCCCCGTGCAGCGGAAGATAGGCGACACCCGTTTGCTGCATGACGGCCCCTAATCGTCCACCTCGCCAAAGTAGTCTCTGAGGATTCTCTCCTTGATGTATTCCAGGGCGCCTAGGTCTTGGATGATGTCGCCGCCGGTGTCGTAAAAGAAGAGGTCACCGTTGCGGTTGCGGCCGATCGCTACTAGCCATTCCAACTCATCTCGATCTTCCAGAAGATAATTGATAGCTTGGTTGGCTCCCTTGCTGGCGATGATCGTTACCTTGGGATTGGAAGTTTTTCTCGGTTCCGTCATGGAGCACCTCCTGAGGTTGAAACAGTGTAGCTCAGCAAGGTCGATTCCACAACTTTACCCGAGCCACGGAAGACCCCGTATGTGAGTCGAGGGGTAGATGTTACGGACTTGCCCGAAAGACAACGGCCGCGGACTTAAGTCCGTGGTGCAGGGTTACTTCTAACCTCCGTGGGTTTGATGGAACATCCTCTAATTGCTGAGTCCGTACATCGCCTTGGCATTGTCATAAAGGATCTTCTGCTTCGC
>VBLN01000015.1:8045-15872 GCA_005878685.1 Deltaproteobacteria bacterium
TGCATAGATTCCGGGAACTCATTGTCCCAGTGTGGGATGTCCGAGGCATAGACGAAGTGCTGCTCGCCGACATACTTTAATGTTTCGGGGATCAATCTCTCTTCGGCCTCGACGCTGAAGTAGATCGGTCGTTCTTGGACACACTGGCTCGGCCGCCTTTTCAAATGGGGAGTCTCGACTGCACCGCGCTTCTCCCAATGCTCGTCCATCCGGTCCAGCCAATAGGGCAGCCATGTGCAGCCGATCTCCAGAAAGGCTAAGCGAAGCTTGGGAAATCGCTCTGGCACTCCCTGAAAGATCATGCTGGTAAATTGCTGGAATATGCCCACCGGGAAAGCGACGGTATGAACTTCCGTGAAGGTCTCGAACATGCCTGCGCCGAGCTCATGGGCGCCGTTGCGTGTGCCGTGAATACCTATGAGACAATCCAGTTTCTCAGCCTCCTCGTAGATCGGATCGTAAAACCGGTGTCCTAGAGGCAGCTGAAGTCCGACCGTTTTAAAGGATGCACCGGCGAAACCAAGTTCCTTGACGGCTCTGCGCAGCTCCAGCGCAGCGGCTTCCGGGTCCTGCTGCGGCAGGAGCGCGACAGGCTTGATCCGGTCCGATATCTTCGCCCAATGATCGTGGACATAATTGTTGTAAGCCCGGCAAAATGCTTTGGCGTAGCCGCTCTCGCGCACGCGCGACACGTCCCCCGCCCCGGTCGAATAGAGAAAGGCCATCTCCATGTTGTGTTCGTCCATGATCCGGAGCCAATCTTGAGCCTTGAGGTTGCGGCGGCACCACGCGCGATTCTTAGGAAGGGTGCCCCCCAGATCTCCGTCCCATGGCTCTTGGAAGGCAAGCGGGCCTCCGCGCCTGTCATAAGGAGGCTCTAAGTAGGAACGCAGAATATCATTCTGCTCTATAAGATGACCGTCCGCATCGATGACCGTCTGATTTTTCATCTTTGACCTCCTGTTATTTTTCTGCAGTCTTGTCGATGAACGGCATAACAGAGAGCGTTCCTTCTGTCAATTTGATCTAGGCGCTGTTGCGCAAGAGTGGGGGAAACTTCCCTATTTCGTTTCAGTGCCTCCTCGTCGGGAAGAATCAGAGGGAGGCCCGCCTCTCAGACCGGGAGCCGATGGGCCTCTGCCCTTCTGCCACAAGTGACTTAACCTGATCCGTCCGTTAAGTTTGGGGAAAGCTCAGTGTCGGACGTCTCCCTTGCTTCGAGGCAGACCTCCCTCTCTTGAGAGTGGGCTTCTTGGATGACACACGGACGGAGCAGTCGCGATCGCCCGAGGGGAGCGCGAATGAGGGTGTGGACGTAGAGACGAGAATTTTCCGTACAGGCCCTGACTGTGGGAGTCCGCACCCTCTGGGGTATCGGGTGGCGGTCCTCAAGGAACTGGCCCATCGGCCGCAGCCAAAGGCGCGCTCCCGAGGGAGCCGCGGGAAGTCCATCGATGGAGCTTTCGGTCCTACGCCCTTACGACCTCAGCCAGCGTTTCCACATGGAAGGTATGAGGGAAGAGGTCAATGGGTTGGACTCGTTTGAGTGTGTAACCTTTCGTCTTCAATAGCGCGAGATCTCGCGCCAACGTGGTCGGATCACACGAGACGTAAAGAATCTTCTCCGCTCCAAGGGCAGACAAGTTTTCTTCCAGCCCCTTGGCGCCTGAACGGGGCGGGTTGAGAATGATCTTAGAAAATTTCTCTCCGTTTTTCGTCAATTGTCTCGCCGCCTTCGGCGCGTGAGAGCAAACCCACCGGATGTTCCCTAAACGGCTTAGTCGAGTATTTATCTCGCCGTTCTGCACGGATCTGGGATTCCCCTCCACCGCGAAGACTTCGCGGCTGCGCTGAGCAACAGGCAGAGTGAAGTTTCCGGCTCCTGAGTAAAGCTCCAGGATTCGATCCTGATCGTGAAACTTTCCCCACCCGAGGAGTTGACTAACGAGCAATTCGTTCGCCTCATGGTTTACTTGCGTGAATGTCTCCGCGTCCACTTGCATTGTTATCCCGTTCTCTGAGCGAATCGAGATTCTTGCTTGGTCTTACGATCGTCGCCAACCACGGCCAAAGAGAATCAAACCGCTTATCTCCGGGTGCTGCGTTAGAAATGAAGCGCTTACGATCTCGTCCTCGGCGCAGAAATCTCGTTCAGTTTGTCCCACCAAGACGATTTCTTCGCTCTGATCGCCCCGTATGATTTCTATCTCGTGCAGGCGGGTTTTCAGTTCACCCGCCCATGTTTTTGCATGGGTCAGGTGATGGTCGACCGAGGGATCGGCAATCAAGCAGGAGTCGATCTCGATGAGCTCGTGAGAAAAAGCTCGATAAAAGCCGACTCTTCTTTGCCCGTCGATCTGTAGCCGTAGGCGGCGACGGTAATGGTATTCTCTTGGGGAACGGATGATTGGAAGCAGCTCGAAGCCCTCTAACTTGCCGATCCGGCGCAGAGCGTCTTCAACGTTTTTTCCCTTGGATGCCAGCTGCGTCGAGTACGCGACATGTTGCCATGGACAGCTGCCGCACGGACCGAAGTAAGGGCAGGGGGGAGTTTGGCGCAAGGGGGAGGGCTTGATAAGCTGTGCGACTTCGCCCAGCGCATAGTTTTTTCTCTCCTCGACAATCCGCACCCTCGCCTCGTCTCCGGGGGCGGTCATCGGCACGAAAATCGCCCGCCCTTTCCTGCGACCCACGCCGTAAGGGCCATAGGTGAGGGAGCCGATGCTCAGCGCGAATTCATCCTTGTCGGTTGATGTCTCTGTCATTGGCTGTCAGTCACGTGCTATAAGATTTCCAGGATCCTTCAAGCATTATAGGAGAGATGATGGACGACCAACAAGATCCCCGGCTCTTTAAGGGGATTGAAGAGTTCAACAACGGACTCTATTTTGAATGTCACGAGACCCTAGAGGAGATCTGGCTGGAAGATCATGGACCAGACCGCGAGTTTTATCAGGGGATTATCCAGGTCGCGGCGGGATATTTTAAGTGGGAGCAGGGCGTTCTCATCGGGGCGATCAAGCTTTGGCGGTCGGGACTGGCGAAGCTTTCCCCCTATCCTCCCGTCCACCTTGGGATTAACCTGGATTCTTTCGTCCAAGGGGTCAGGGATAATCTGAAGCAAATCGAGCTGGCCCATCAAAAGGGAGGGGACTGCCCAGAGCTCACCGTGCCGATCCTTTCTCTCATCGTTTAGAATCCGTTTCCAATGATCCGTTCGCTCGATGTGCACAAAGTCTACAAGCAGGGCAAGAACGAGATCGTCGCCCTGGCCGGAGTATCGCTGGATATTCAAAAAGGAGAATTCCTGTGCATCATGGGGCCGAGCGGGTCGGGAAAGAGCACGCTTCTTCATCTGATGGGGGGATTGGATCGCCCGACTCGGGGAGAGCTGATAATAGACGGCAGGATCATCTCCCAGATGCCGGACCATGAGGTGACGCTCTTGAGACGGAATAAGATCGGATTTGTCTTTCAGTTCTTCAATCTCCTTCCCACTTTGACTGCCATAGAAAATGTCATGGTTCCGTTGATCCTTGATGGTCAACCGACGGGGCCAGTGCGGAGCCGCGCGGAAGCGCTGTTGAGAGAGGTCGGCCTTGAATCTCGAAAGGATCACCTTCCCGAAGAGCTTTCGGGTGGCGAGGTCCAACGCCTCGCCATCGCTCGAGCCCTAGCCTTTAATCCACCGATTCTCCTAGCTGATGAGCCCACGGGAAACCTCGACTCCAAGACCGGCGAGGAGATTCTGAAGCTCCTCCGTCAGATCAACCGCGAAGAGGGCTGCACGGTGGTCATGGTGACTCACAACCGCGAAGCGGCGGGATTCGGCGATCGCGTGATTTACCTGAGAGACGGGAAGATAGAACAGGATGGCTCTTAGGTGATTCGGCTTCTGTGCCTTCTTAGTTGGCGCCACTTTCTGCGCCACGGGTTGCGTACTTCTCTTACTTTCTTGAGCATTGTCCTCGGCGTCAGTGTCATCGTCGCCATTGCCGTAGTCAACCATACCCTGTTGAGCTCCTTTCAACGGACCGTAGAGGTCATTGCGGGCAAAGCCGTGCTGCAAGTAACGAACGGCGAGAGCGGAATCAGGGAATCGCTTTTTCGCGCTATCCGCGATGCCGAAGGGGTTCAGGATGCGGCAGCAACGGTCGAAGGTTTTCTCCCCGTGGTCGGCATCAAGGGCGAGAGGCTTTTTGTCTATGGAGTCGATCTTCTCGCCGACTTTTCGATCCGGGAGCATGAATTTGTGGGCGGCGAGTTCGGGTTGGATCAAGCCCTGGATTTTATCGCTCGGCCGGATTCCATCGCATTGACCGACTCATTGTCTCGGCGCCTGAAGTTGACCATGGGCTCAAAGCTTTCCTTGGCCACCAGTCAAGGTGTGCGCAGCTACACTGTCCGTGCCCTGTTGAAAGAACGGGGTGCGGCCAGGGTCTTTGGTGGGAGCTTCGCTTTAATGGATCTGCCGGTGGCTCAGATCGCGCTCGGTAAAGAAGGGAAGCTCGACACGGTAGATCTGACGGTTGAGGAAGGGCGAAAGATTGAGACTGTCAAAGAAAGACTCAAGGAATCCCTCCGTGGCGCGGCTGAAGTCGCGCGGCCGAAGGAGAGAGGAGAACAGATCGAGTCGCTTCTCAGCTCGTTCCGCGTGGGGCTCTTCTTCGTGAGTCTGGTGGCGCTCTTCGTCGGGTTTTTTCTCATCTACAACACGGTCTCGGTTTCGGTGGTTCAAAGAAAGCGGGAGATCGGGACACTCCGTTGCCTGGGAATGATCCGGCGGGACGTCCTTGTCATTTTCATCATCGAGGCTCTGGCCCTTGCTAGCGCAGCTTCTCTCGTTGGGATCTGCGCCGGCGTCCTCTTGGCGGAGGCGGCTCTTTTTTCAGTGGGGGAAACGGTCAGCAACCTTTTTTTCCAAACTGATCTCACCAGGAGCGCGCTGACCGCGGAAGAATTTTGGGTCGCCCTGGCGGGCGGCGTAGGGGTTTCGCTTTTGGCGGCGCTCTATCCCGCGTGGGAAGCCACCCGGGTGACGCCCCTAGAGGGCGCCCGACAAGCCAGCTGGAGTCCACGCGCTGAGGGGATATCCCGCGCGTCTATTTTCGCTTTTCTTCTTCTGCTGTTCTTTCCGGTCATGCTATTTTTTCCCCGAGCAGGCTTTGAGCCGGTGGAAAGATTTACGCTCGGCGTAGTGGCTATGCTCATCTTTCTGCTCGGACTGTCCTTTCTTTGTCCGTTTTTTATCTTCTCGGGCGTTGGCGCCTTTAGGCGCTGGCTTGTTCGTTTCTCCTCATGTTCTTGGGTAGAAGGGCAGCTTGCTGCCGACAGCCTACGGCGGAGTCCGGTTCGCTCCGGAATCACGGTGGCCACACTGATGATCAGCCTGGCTGCGATCTTTACCATTGCCGCTTTCGTGAGCAGCGTGCGCGGATCGCTCCTTTCTTGGGTCGATCAGATGGTCACGGCGGATCTCATCGTGAGTTCCGGGGCTAGAACAGCCGGTCCGATGAACGTGCCTCTGAGAGAAGAGCTTACGGCCGGGATGAGACTCCTTCCCGGAGTTCAAGTGGTTGATCTTTACCGTCTGATCCGATCCACTTACCAGGGAAAGCCTATCTTGATCGAGTCCTTTTCCGCTCGAGCTTCTGCAGCCGTTCGGAATTTGCCAATGGCACAAGGCGACGGGAAGAAGGCTTTGCAAGAGATGGGCGCAGGGGTGGGCGTCATCGTCAGCGAGAGTTTCCAGAGCAAATTCGGCAAGGCGACAGGAGATATCATCCAGCTGCCGACGCCCTCGGGAGTTGTGGCGTTCCGCATTCTTGGAGTCTATGTCGACTATTCTTCCGATTCCGGAAGCGTCTTGATCGACCGCGCGCTTTATAAAAAGGTGTGGGGCGACGAACTGGTAGACGCCTTTGATCTGTGGTTGTCTCCCGGCGCGGATCAAGCAGCGGTGATCCAGAAAATTAAAGAAGGTTACGCAGAGAAATACCAACTCTTTGTCAGCACGCACAAGGAGCTTAGAGAGGCTGTGGTCCATATCATGGAGCAGTCTTTTCGAGTCAACTACGCGGTCGAGATCATCGCTGTGGTCGTTGCCATCTTCAGCGTGATCAACACGCTGCTCGCTTCGGTCCTCGATCGGACCAGGGAGATCGCAGTTCTGCGTGCGATTGGAGCTACTCAGTCCCAGGTGCGGAGGATGGTGATGGCGGAGGCGGGCTGGATAGGATTCATGGGAGGAGCTCTCGGTCTCGTATCAGGAACGATCATGTCCTACCACCATGTCGTCTACAACACCAAAGCTCTCACCGGCTGGACTTTCCAGTATTACTACCCTGCGGATGTCGCTCTTCTTTGCCTTGTCCTGGCTGTGGCTCTCTGCACAGCGGCAGGCTATCTGCCGGCCAGACAGGCCGCCTCGACGCCGATCGTAGAGGCGATAGGGTATGAATAGAGTGTTATGGCAAGAGAGATTACGAAAAGACGAAGGTCAGATGTTTCAGGACGTTGGCAGGATCGTGACGATCACAAAGCGGGCGCGCCGGTTTTTTTTACGGCACTCTTCGGTCTGCTCGAGGCAAGCCGGCGCTTCCTTACCATAGCTAATGACAGATAGTCGCTCCGGAGGGATGCCGAGAACCATAAGGTAATCCTTGGCTCCCTGCGCCCTTTTTAAACCCAAGGCCAAGTTATATTCACTGTCCCCGAGATCGTCACAGTGACCCTCGATCTCGACCTTCTGAGCCTCATTGTTTTTCAACCATTCCGCATTGGCTTTCAGCCCCTCCCTCGCTTGGAGAGGGAGATCATAGCTGTCAAACTCAAAAAAGATATCTTGTAGCGGACTTCCAGGAGGAGTCACGGATGTCACACCACGCTGCATAGCCTGCAGACTTGAAGGGGTTCTGGGATCCGCAACGGTACGCCGGGGCGGTTCGTTGTTCGGCTGTGCCGGGGGTGATGCGGGATTGTCGCCTAGAGCGCATCCGAGAAACATAATTGGAGTCAGCAGTAACCACCCGAGGAGGAAAGCATCCCGTCTGTTCATTGTCTCTTTCCTTTGGGTGCGCATATTATCACATCTTATCGAGCGAAGCGAAGTCTGTTCTCTCCCGGGTCATGCTTGCGGATAAATTGGCCAGCAACTCCTAGAAAAAAACGCCCTGTTCCCTATCAATGGACAGCAGAACAAACGTAATGACGAAACCCCTCTCCCAAAACTTTGGTAAACTCAACCCCTCAACATACGTCTAACTTAGCAAACGGAGCAAGTTGACTACAGGGTCTTCGGCGAAGTCGGAATTTTAGTGAGGGTTGCAGCAAGCCGGGAAATTTAACGGAGGAGACAGAGTGCGTCTAGGTTATATTTTTTCATCCGCGAGGATTGCGCTTGATATCTGGGCTAAAAAGTTTCCCGGGATGCCCCGCTTCTTCAACCTTAGTAGCATTGCGGAGAATTGTGGAGATTTGTTCCAGAAATTTGGGCGGGAACCCGGGCCTTCAGAGGCTGATTTTGAAAAGAGGACGAAAGCCTTTTTGTTCTGTCCATTTCTGTCCTTACCCGTCTCTATTCGGGAGGAAAATTATCTTTAAATTTCCTCATTTGGTTTAAAGTGTAACTTGGTACAAATATTGCGGGTATTTTTCGCGAGAGGATGGTCGACGGAAAAAGACACGGCCAGTAAAGAGAAAATGGAAACTGAACTCACTTATCTTGTCATTTTTGTCGCTTTCATGTTGGCTTTGTTGTGGCTCTCCTTGCCTAAGAAGAAGCCGCGACACCCGCACTACGAGCGCTGAGAACAGGCCGTCGGGTTA
>VBLN01000015.1:16141-17139 GCA_005878685.1 Deltaproteobacteria bacterium
CAATTTCGGCGACGGCGCGATCACCATGGCATAAAAACAGCTGACCGCCAAAAGCACTCCGACTAACCCCCAAAGCAGGGAACTATAACTTTGGGTTCTGTCGTAGATGGCGCCGGCGAGAACCGGACCTATGACGCTGCCCCACGTTTGAACAAATGACATGGTGCCTCTGATCTTTGCAAAATTTTTTCGGCCAAAGAACTCGCCCACCGTTGCCCAGTTCACAGGAAAAGTGGACTCAACCGCACTAAATAGTGGGATGAAAAACCATAACTGCCATTCCTCTTCTGCGTAAATCAGAAAAAGGAGACCCACGACAGCGAAGAGCATCGCAACGGCCATAAGCTTGGGCTTATTGACCCGGTCTGCAATCCAGCCAAAGAAAATATGAGTCGGCAAAGCTAGAAGAGCTTGGGCCGCCAGGAAAAACGCCGCTCGCTGCTGGCTCAGCCCTTTCCAAACCATGATCGGAACGTAGTGAACGTTTAGGGCACTTAAAGTCACGATCCGGAGCCCAGTTCCGATCGTCAACAGCCAGAAGGAAGATGTGCGGAGTGCCTCAGCCACCGTAAAGTTCGCTTCTTCTTGATGTGCGTTATCTTTCGCAGTCGCGCTAATGTCTCCTGAAGTAGGAAGTGGATCTCCGTCGGGGCGGAGCCCCATGCTTTCTGGCGAGCGACGGACAAAAAGGGCTAGAGGTAAGCCAACTACTAGGAAAACAATCCCGCTTCCAAACGCGGCGCGCCTCCACCCCCAGGTATGAATGGCCATGGCCAAGAGCGGCGCGAGCAAGAACCCTCCGATTCCGATAGAGGCGCTGACAATAGCCATGGCCATTGCCCGCTTACGGATGAACCAAGTGTTGGCAATCACCATCGGAGCGTCCATGAAGCCCGCGTGAAAGGAGAGGGAGACGACGCCCATATAGACGAGCAGCAGCGTAAGATAGCTGTGCACGTTGGAGAGCAACATATGTCCCATGGTCGTCATCATGATTG
>VBLN01000471.1:0-2322 GCA_005878685.1 Deltaproteobacteria bacterium
AAAAGAAGTCGTTGGCCTTACTGTCCTTGGGGTGCGCTCGAAGCTCATGGAGAATTTGAGGAAATAAAAGAGTGTTATTGCTTTTCCGCTTTCAGCTTTCCGGTTTCATCCCTTCTTCTATTTCCCACGATTTACGATCACGAGCCACGAGTATTCGACAGTTCTCTGACCCGAATCCCAATTACCGCGAGGGGAGTCTCACGAGCTTCTTTTGAAACCCGAACATTTTGATCAGCTCACCGAACACCCGATCGCTCAGGTCATGAAGCCTTTGAATGTATCCCGGCGTTTCCCCTTGTATGCGATCCGGGTCGATTTTTCCGTGCACGCCGGCGATTTCGCTGCGGTTCTCAGGGACCCTAAGCCAACGGTGGATCATGGGCTCATCGACCTCGAGATGGAACTGAAGCCCGTAGACGTTGGCGCCATAACGGAACGCTTGGTTGGCGCAAAGAGGCGAGAAGGCCAAGTGAACGGCGCTTTTGGGGATATCGAACGTGTCCCCATGCCACTGGAAGACCTTCTCCGTGCCGCGAAACTCGGCCAGTAGCGGGTCATCTTTGGCGTCTTGGGTCGGTGTCACGTCGTACCATCCGATTTCTTTCTCTTCGTTCGGGTACACGCGGGCTCCGAGTGTTTTCGCGATCAATTGAGCGCCGAGGCAGACATCCAAGACGGGAAGGCTCTTTTTCAGGGCTTGCTCGATCAGCTTCAGTTCGGTGGCCAGGTGAGGGAATAGATCCGTAGCATTGGCACTCATAGGCCCTCCCAAAACCACCAGACCGTGGTAACCTTCCAAGCTGGGGTCCGCGTCGGGATGGCGGGAAAAATTCACGTACCGAATCCTGAAGCCGGCGCGTTTCAGCAAAGGATTTAGAGTCCCTAGAATCTCATGCGGGATATGCTGAACGACGAGAAGTTTTTTCATGACCGTTAAGGATGTTCAGTGCGAGCTCTGGCGGGTTGGCAACCCATTTTCCCTCGACTGATTATAGCGAGACGCGGGCATAATTTAAAATGGCCTGCTTTCGAATTACGATTGTTTTTCGCTTTGGAAAAAGATATCGGAGATTAGGCGGGACGTGAACCACTATAAGGAGAGAAGGTCATGAATGAGATCGAATCTTCGACAGCGACGCGGACGGGGCGGGACGGGCAGGTGGTCAAGGGACCGAGGATTTGGCTCGACATGGACCAGAAGGAGCTCGACGACGCTTACGATCAGGCTTGCTGGGCGCCGAATCGCGAGTACATCCAGAAGCGGCGGCGGGTGGCGAGCGAGCGGGCGATCGCCCGGATCGGCTTGCCCGAGCGCGCGTCCTACGGACCGACCGAGATCGAAAAACTCGACATCTATAAAACCAGACGACCCAACGCCCCGATTAATATCTTCATCCACGGCGGTGCGTGGCGTGGCGGCTTGGCCAAAGATTCGGCCTACATGGCCGAGATGTATCTCGCCGCCGGCGCGCATTTCATCGTGCCGGACTTTGTTTGGGTGCAGGACGCGGGCGGCAGCCTCATGACGATGGCCGACCAGGTGCGCCGCGCCGTCGCCTGGGTCTACAAGAACGCCGCGAGCTTCGGCGGCGACCCGAGCCGCCTCTATCTTTCGGGCCATTCCTCGGGCGCCCATCTCGGCGGCGTGGTCGTGACCACGGACTGGCGCAAGGACTTCGGCCTGCCCGCCGACATCATCAAGGGCGCTCTTTCCAAGCGGAGCCAGTACGTCAAGTTCGACGATCCGACCGAGGAGGGGCTGAGCGCGCAGCGCCATCTGGACAGGCTCAACACGCCGCTGACCATCGCTTACGGCACCTTGGAATCACCGGAGTTCCAGCGCCAATCACGCGATTTCGCCGCCGCCGTGAAAGCCGCCGGGAAGCCGGTCGAGCTCATCGTCGGCGAAGGGTTCAACCATTTCGAGATGCAGGAAACGATGGGAAACCCGTTCGGCCTGGGCGGCCGCGCCGCGCTGGAGATGATGAAGTTGAAGTTGGGAGCGGCTTGAGGATCGATCAAAGCGCATCGAAGTCCTCAGAGCTCAGGCCAGCCTGACGCAAGATACTTCGCAACGTCCCGAGGGCTATTTCGCGATGTTCGGGGACTATAGCGGTTCGAGTTCCTTGATCGGTTCGGAGAGAAAACTTGACATGGCTCCCTTTCCGGCTTACCTCGGCAAAGCCCGCTGCTTCCAGCTTACGCCTCACCTCGCGATAAGGGAGCGGTCTAAGCGGCACGGATTTCGACTTTCACGTGACGCATCTTGGGCTGAAGAGTCGCCTGGGGCTCCTCAAAATATAGCTCTAGGGCTTCACGGAG
>VBLN01000471.1:2346-2862 GCA_005878685.1 Deltaproteobacteria bacterium
CACTTCCACGCACTGAGCTACAAACCATTTTCCCTCACGCGATACACTGGCGGTAAAGGTTCGCTCCATGATTGTTCCCCTCCATTAACTCGTTCAGCCCTCGGATACTCGGTTATAAATACCATATTGTGGGTTGCACTACCATTACCTAACGAGCCGGAAGTTTCATAGCTTTTCCGCTTTCATATTTTCCACGAGCACGAATCACGAACACGTTTCACGATTTTCGTCCCACGAAAATACCGTTTGACCTCCGCATCTTCCTGAGTAAAATAGGCGGCTAATTAGCTCGGTTCTGAGGCTTGGGCCGTGTTTTGTAGTTGATTCCACGATCACGAATCACGAACACGAACCACGGTCCCCAGGACCACGGCTGGGTCTGGTCCGATCCGGTCACATCTTTGCTCGCACACCATCGCCCGGACTGGCTCTGCTTAGCCAGACTTCTTATAGACTAGTCGAAGGAGGAATATGTCGCTGAGCAAACGTAGAATTAAATAATCAAATGCCTGACAC
>VBLN01000016.1 GCA_005878685.1 Deltaproteobacteria bacterium
TCTTAACCGACCTGAAAGTGCCGCTGATGATTCATGCTCCTAGCGTGGGTTTTGGAGAAGAGCGCATGAGAGAGTATCGTCTGGCGTCCAGTGTAGGTCGGCCATTCGACGAATGCTTGTCCATCGCCCGTCTGATTGTGCGCGGTGTGCTTGAAGAATTCCACGACATAAAGGTGGTCGGATGCCATCTCGGTGGAGGGATCTGTGAGGTCATTGGCCGGATGGACTACGCCTACGAGTTGGGCGATGCGGCGGCCGGCCTGGGGTCCTATGAGCCGCTCATGATTTCCCGTCCTCCGAGCTACTATCTAAAACACATTTACTTTGACACCGTGAGCTATCATCAGCCAGCTATTATGTGCGCTCTGGAAACCGTCGGCGCAAACCGACTGGTTTTTGGCAGCGATGCCCCTCCGTTATTGCCGCTACTACCACGGGCAAGAAAGATCATAGAAAACCTGCCCGTAGGTCAGCCGGAAAAAGAAGCCATCTTTAGTTTAAATGCCTTGGAGTTGCTCAGGCTTTCAGAAAAAAGGAGATAGGATCCAATATTGCGCCAACTCCGGTTCCGCTCCGACAAGGAAATCCAGTGGTTTCATTCGGACAAGTGGAAGGAGACTACGACTAAGGGAGGTTAGCCTATGCTCGAGGGAAAAGTCGTTATTGTTACGGGTAGTGGCAAAGGTATTGGACGTCATGCGGCGAAGACTTTTGCGCAAGAAAAGGCGAAGGTGGTCGTCGCGGACGTCAACCAGGAGTGGACGGAAAGGACGGCGAGGGAGCTTAGCCCGTTGACAGAGACGCTAGCGGTTGACGTTGACGTGCGAAGCGAGGACGCGGTGAAGAGGATGGTCGATCAGGTGATGAGACGCTTTGGCCAGATCGACGTGCTGGTCAACGATGCCGCGATCGTGCCCCACTTTGCCTGGGGGATTCCGCGCTGGCCGCGAATCCGGGACATGGAAAAAGATTTCTGGGACCGCGTCATACAGACAAATCTTGGCGGGACTTTTCTCTGCACAAAGCATGTCCTACCCCACATGGAGGCGAAGCGATCCGGGCATATCATCAATCTCTACGGAGGGGGAGGCATCAAGCCGGCTGGTTCTTGTGCCTATGTTGTGACGAAAGAAGCGATACGAACCTTTACCCGCTATGTTGCGGAGGAGGCGAGGGATTCGAATGTTTGCGTGGTCACCTTCTCGCCACGTGTCCCCATCGTCACCGAAGGTGCGCCGGACGAAGCGCTGAAGCGATTGCCGGGGCCGGAGATTCTAGGGAACGGCTTTGTTTTAGCCGCCCAGTTGGCGATGGAATCTAGCGGCCAGATATTTGCGTTCCAAGAAGGACGGCTTGTCGCCGAGGCGTAGCTCCTCACAGCGTAGACTTCACCGCCGGTCGGGAGAGCAGGCGATCCAGCCATTGTTTGAGATTCGGAAAGCTCTGGTCGATGGTGACGCCGTAGCGCTGCTGGCGGGTGAAGAAGGGGACGTAGGTGATGTCCGCGAGGGAGTAGTCGCCGATAAGATGATTCCGACCCGCCATCTGCTTGTCGAGAGTTTTGAGATGCTCTCTCAGTTTCTCCTTCGCCGTTTCTACTTCGCGTCCGTGCGCGACATCGCCGCCCGCTGCCTGGAGCCGGGTGTTGCAGAAGTCGATCCAGATCCTCGCCCGCGCTCTCAGGCCTAGGCTCTTAGGCATGAGAGACGGTTCAGGATATCTTTCCTCCAGATATTCATTGATAATCGCGGATTCGTAAACCACCACTTCCCCGTCCACAAGAACCGGCACTTTTCCGTAGGGGTTTTGCTCCCAGAGTTCTTTGGGCTTATTCTTGAGATCGACCTCGATGAGCTCGTACGGAAGCTTTTTCTCTGCCAGGACAATCCTAGTCCTGTGGGCGTAGGGTCACGTATGGCATGAATAGAGTTTCATAGTCGGCTCCTCTTGCAAAGTTTCTATCACCCTCAATTCATGAGCGCAACTTCTGCTGGGTTATTTTCCTTTCTTCTCTAGTAAATCTCTCAATCCGTCGCCGACAAGATTCAACCCCAGGACGGTAATCATAACCGCCAGGCCGGGGTACGTCGTCAGGTGCGGCGCGACGAGAAGGAACTGCCTTCCCTCGCTAAGCATTGAGCCCCAGGATGGAGTAGGCGGTTGAACCCCCAGACCCAAGAAGCTCAAGCTGCCTTCAGCGATGATTGCCCCTGCCATGCCGAAGGTGCTTTGGATCAAGAGAGGGGGAAGGAGATTGGGCAGCATGTGTAAGGTGATGACGCGCGCGGGTCCACCGCCAAGGGCTTGGGCGGCATGGACGAACTCTTTTTCTCTGAGAGCCAGAATTTCGCCACGGACCAAACGGGCATATCCGGTCCATCCAATCAGGCAAAGGGCGAGAATGACATGGTGCAATCCCGGACCTAGGACTGCGGTAAAGGCTATGGCTAAGAGCATGCCTGGGAACGCCATCAGGACATCGACCAAGCGCATGAGCAGCTGGTCTAGAAAGCCTCCGAAGTAGCCGGACACTGAACCGATCACAAATCCTAACAGCAGGGAGATGATGACGGTACTTAGCCCTACCAAGACTGAGACGCGGGCGCCGTAAAGGATGCGGCTCAAGACGTCACGTCCCAATTTGTCGGTCCCGAGAGGGTGTTCTTTTGAAGTAGAGAGAAGATCTTGTTCAAGATTCTGCTCAGCCGGGCTGTGCGGAGCGATTGTGGATGCCAAGAGCGCTGTGGCGACAAGCAGGAGAAGAATCGCAAGGCCGAAAAAGAGCGCGAACCTATTTGCCATAGGTAATCCGCGGGTCTACGAGGCGATAGACGATGTCGGTCATAAGGTTGACCAGGAGATAAGAAGTAGCGATCACGAGAATACATCCCTGAACCAGGGGATAGTCCCGTGTCTGGATCGCTTGAATCGTGAGGCGGCCAAGCCCCGGCCAGGTGAAAATGGTCTCGGTGATGATCGATCCTGCGAGAAGGGTGCCAAACTGGAGTCCTATGATTGTGACAACAGAAAGGAGAGAGTTGCGGAGAGCATGCTTTAGCCAGACCTTTTGTTCGCTCAAGCCTTTGGCTCGCGCCGTTTGGATGTAGTCTTCGTGGAGGACATCGAGCAGAGCCGAACGGATCATCCGGATGAGAATCGCGGCCATGGCCATTCCCAGGGTGGCTGAAGGGAGAATGAGATGGGCTAATGTCCCTCGCCCTGAGACGGGGAGCCATCCCAGCTCAATCGAGAAAACTATGATCAGCAGCGGACCGAGCCAAAAGTTTGGCATCGAGAGGCCCAGCAAGGAAAAGAGCAGCGAAAGCCGATCTGTCCAGGAATGCCTTTTAAGCGCGGCGATGATGCCGAGAGGGAAGGCGATGAGAAGGGCGAGGAGCATCGCCGTCAACGTGAGCTCCAGCGTCGCGGGAAAGCGCGCCCGAACCAGCCTGGAAACACTATCCTGTTCGTAGAGAGAGCGGCCAAGGTCTCCCAAGGCGAGCCCGGATAGAAAGCGGGTGTATTGGGTCCAGAGCGGCAGGTCTAAACCAAGCTCGTGGCGCAGAGTCTCCTTATCCGTGCCACTTGCAGTCTCGCCTAACATCACCTCCACGGGATCGCCGGGAACGAGATGAATCAGAAAAAAAACCAAGGTCAGCGTTCCGAAAAGAGTGGGGAGAAATAGCAGCAGGCGCCTGGCCAAGTATCGGTTCACGCTTCTGGGTTGGAAAAAGAAAGGGAAACATTTTTGAGTGAGATCAGATCGCCGTCGGGATAAGGGATGAAACCGCGGATTCCTTGTCTCGTGAGCACCACGTTTTTAGCCCACCATAGAGGAATATACGGAAGATCCCGCGCCAGGATTTTCTGCACTTCACTGTAGATCACTCTTCGTTCGTCGACGCCTAAGCTCCGTCTTCCCTGTTCCAATAGCTGGTCGACTTCGGGGTTGCGGTAGTGACCACGGTTGTCGCCATTTGGCGGAATGTTCCGCGAGTGGAAGAGGGCAAAATAGATATCCGGGTCCGTTATGCCTACCCATGAAAGACTGTAAAGGTCAAAGTTTCCCCGTTTGATGTCCGCATAGAAGGTTCCCCATTCGAAAGTGTGCACCTCGAGTTCGATTCCGACCTCCGAAAGTTGTTGTTTGAGCGCTTCAGCCATGCGTCGGCGCAGATCGAGATTGGTTGTCTTGTAAGAGAGCTTGAAACGTGGCAAGGGACCTTCTCCGTCGGGATCGTGAAAGCCGGCCTGGTCGAGGAGCCGTTTGGCCCTTTCAGGGTCGTGGCTGAATTTTGGCACCGACGATTCATAGGCCCAGTGAATAGGCGAGAGCATTCCGGTCGCCGGTATGGCCAATCCTTTCAGGAGATGACGGATGATCGCTTCGCGATCGATACCATAAGCGAGCGCCTCGCGCACTTCTCGATGCTTGAGAATAGGGTGTTCGAGGTTCATGCCGATATACTGAAAGGTTGTGCCTTGAGCGATCTGGATCGAGGCCTGTGCCTTGTCCCTGAGCCAGGGAAGCATATCCGGCTCGATATCGTTTTGCAGGAAATCGACATTGCGTTTCTTGAACTCCAGCACTCGAACCATGGCATCAGGAATAATCTTGAAGATGAGACCGGAGACGGCGGGGGATCCGCCCCAATAGTTGGCATTGGCTTTCAGCATGATCCGCTCCCCAGGCAGAAACTCCTCAAGAGCGAATGGACCGGTGCCGATTAGGCTCTGTCTGCTGGATCCATCGTTGGTGCGAGATCCATCGGGCACAATGCCGAGATTCGTGCTCTCCAAGAAGGGCGCGTAGGGCTCCGCGAGCCGGAACCGCACTCGGTCGGGCCCGACCGGATCCACTGATTCGAGAAATTGCAGGGTGGCCCGCTTTGGGGAGCGGTTTTTGGGGTCGAGAATAGAGCGATAGGTGTATGCGACATCCGCGGCCGTGAGCGGTTTGCCGTTGTGAAAAGTGACGCCCTTTCTGAGATGAAAGATGTACGTTCGGTCGTCAATGGTTTCCCAACGCTCCGCTAGATCGGGCTGCAGGTTACCGTTCTGATCTGTCCGTGTGAGGGAATTGAAGAGCAGCGCGCCGATTCGAATTGAGTTTGCATCCGTGGCATAGCGGGGGTCCAGATGGGTGGGATTGCTCTCCAGCCCAACCACCAGGTATCCCGGCGGCCGATCAGGCTGAGACGAGGAAAGGCAGCCGGGAAGGGCTATCCCTAGCCAGCAAAAGATGAGAAAAGAACGAGGCCTAAACTTCAACATGGCTCCCGGCGGCGTCAGTTTCCCAAGCTAAAGCGCGTGCTTGGAGGATACCTTTTTGTTAGAAACTTCTTTAATTGTTGAGTCCACATCCAAGGCTTTACCGGCTTCGCGGCAAAAACAGGTAGTTATCTTATGGCACGTCCCTTGCATCCTCGAGATTCTGGTGATGTCTCTATTTGACCTCTGCTGGAGTTCTTCAACTCAAATGACCCACTGCCTGGTTCTTAGTCCTTTGACTTGAGGGTAGTCCTTTTGCTATTATCAGTCAATTTATGTTTATGATTTTCTGCCGCTTACCGCTGGCTGCGCTGTTCCTGGCGCTGTTTATAGGGCTTCCGACTCTTGGTGGCGGGGTGGTGTCGGCCGAGGAAGAGCCACTTCCGCTGCTTCCTGGTCTTGAGGATTCAGTCGAATTCTGGAAGCTTGTCTTTACGCGCTACGGTGCTGGTGAAGTCATATTTCACGATCCCCTTGAGCCGATGAAAATCTACAAAGTTGTGGAAGCCGGCGAGAGCAATGCGGGGCGACGGCTGATCGAGGAGGAACGTACAAAGATTCTCCAAGAGTATGGCTTCCAACCCGAAGACAGAAGAGTGCGCGCCCAGAGGGGAGTCAAAGAGCGCTTTCTCTTGGGTCTTAAGCTTTCCGGTAGATACCTCGAACAGATGCAACGCATCTTTCGCGAGGAAGGCCTGCCAGAAGAGCTTGCCTATCTGCCGTTGGTGGAGTCGTCATTTAATCTTCATGCGCGCTCCCGCGCCGGCGCGTTGGGCATGTGGCAATTTATGCCGAAAACTGGCAAGACATTTCTCCGCGTGACTCGCACGGTGGATGAGCGCAGAGATCCGCTGGAATCAACGCGCGCCGCCGCCCGCTTCCTAAAGCGCAACTATGAGATCCTCGGCAATTGGCCTTTGGCGCTCACCGCCTACAATCACGGCAGAGACGGGATCCTTCGCGCGGTCAACGAAGTTGGCTCCAAGGATCTCACGGAGATCATTCAGCGCTATCAGGGACCTGCTTTTGGCTTCGCGTCAAAGAGTTTCTACGCTGAGTTTCTCGCGGCGGTGCAGATTGCGAAGCGGAGTGAAGAATATTTCCCCGAGTTGGAGCTCCATCCGGCCATCCGTTTTGAGGAGCTTGAGATGAAGCGATCGATCTCGCTCGCGGCCTTGCTCAAGCCGATCGAGATCGATCGGAAGCAGTTTCTGGAGTGGAATCCCGCCCTGCATCCGAAGATCAAGGACATCCCCGGCGGTTATCGCGTAAAGTTCCCCGCCGACAAGCAACAGATTTTTCTCACCGCTTACCGTAAGCTCGTGAAGGTGATCTCTCCTACGCCAGCCGCAGCTTCGGTCAGAGAGACCCCGGTTTCTTGGACCCGCCACAGGGTTGTGCCTGGGGACACTCTGGCTGGGATTGCAAAGAAGTATAAAGTGCCGGTGCGCGAGGTCCAGCGCGCCAACGGACTTGGCAACAGCCAGCTCATAACGGCCGGCAAAGAGCTAAAGATACCCAAACGCTGATCGCGGGGAAGAACCGTCCCCGAATCCACCGATGAGGTATTATCCCATCTTCCTCGATCTCCGAGGGCGGAGGTGTTTGGTTGTCGGTGGAGGCGAGGTTGGCCAGCGGAAGGTTGAAGGGTTGGTGGAAGCCGGGGCCAAAGTGACTGTTATCAGTCCGGATTTGACTCCCTCTTTGTGCAGCCTGGCAAAGAGGAAAAAGATTGTCCACCTTTCAAGGCGATACCGCAAGGGTGATCTCAAGGGTCATTTTCTCGCATACGCCGCGACGAGCGATGCTTCGACTCAAAGGCTTATGGCCAGCGAAGCCAGAAGGGGCGATCTTCTGATCAATGTCGTGGATCGACCTGCTCTATGCCGCTTCATAGCGCCAGCGATTGTCCGGCGCGGCGACTTGATCATCGCCATCTCCACTAGCGGCGCGAGTCCCGCCTTGGCCAAAAAGCTGCGCCAGGAGCTGGAGCAAATCTTTGGTCCAGAGTACGCGGCGGCGCTCAAATTCCTACGGTCCTTGCGCAAGAAACTGATGACGGGATCCTTTTCCCCTTCGGAGCGGCAGAGAATCTCGACCGACTTGGTTCATTCCTCTCTGGTGAGCTATCTTAGAGAAGGAAAAAAAGGCAAGTTGACTCGTCTGTTGAAGCGAATTTTAGGTCGAAAGCGGCGGTTGAGTGGCCTGAGGATTA
>VBLN01000017.1:0-11701 GCA_005878685.1 Deltaproteobacteria bacterium
AGAACTTGGGGAATTAGTTCTTTCGCGTCGGGACCATCCAAATACACTGCCGCAAGTTGACACTGCGCTTTGGGATCACCCGAGTCGGCTGCCGGCTTTAATTTGGCCACGTCTCGCTCGTACTTTTCTGTATCTATTTTGTAGACATCAAGAACTTTCCCCACAAACACGGCTTCGTTCGCTTTGTACAGAGGAGCTAAGGGCTCCAACCTTTTGGCGAACGGTTGCCCTTCGAAAAGATTGCCTTCCATTGCGTAGGCTGCGGAAAGTTCAGCCAGGGTCCTGCCTGTTCTTTCGCTCGTCGGCCCGGACACTGATTCTTCTAGTTGTAATGCTTCTGTTAGATAATGAATCGCATCGGACAATCGATCCTGACGACGGTAGAAGGCGCCGAGGTTGTGAAGACTATTAGCTACTTTCTCGTTATCTAATTCACGTCTTGCTCTGCCAAGGGCAACTCGTAACTCAGTTTCCGCTTCTTTTATGTTTCCCTTCTTTTCTTCACTCAACGCAACCGAAGTACCTGCACCCCAGTACGCCTCTTGGATGGCTGCGCGGCTACACGACGACACAATTACGAAAAGCCAAAGTAAAATCATCGAAACGATGCTGCGATTCACGCCGTTTACCCCTTGGATGCAGAACGCTCAAGGCTGAGCGGACGAGGCCAGCGAGCGTAGCGAGCGGGTCCGCAGGTCCGTTCAAGCCAGCATGTTAACCAACGAAATACGGATGTTACGTTTATCTTCCCATTCCTTTACAGTGGCTGATTCGTGATTCGCTGAATTATCTGTGACAGACGACCGCTATCGAATCCCAACGCATAGAACCAAGTCTTACGCTCAAAGAAAGCCATAGGAATTCGATCATAAAACCACCAATTTGTGCTCGACTGCTGTTGAGTATCTAATCCTGTGGAGTCGTGCGGTTCCCCCCACAATAATTTTACTTGCTCTTTAGTCATCCCAACTGCGATTTCGAGATTCTGTAAGTGCTTTTTGATACGCGGATCAACTTCAGGGTTCTCTCTGAGATAATTGGTGACGGCTTCTCGGAGTCTTCTTTTCTCTGGCTCGATCTTCGTCCAGCCACGGAATTCATCGAACCGAAAGCGGAGATGGTCATCTATTCCTTCTGCCTGAAGGCGTTCTTCTCTTACCACAGAGCACCCGGCTGCCCCCACTAAGATCAGTAGACCGAGTGTCGTCCTAATCACGTTCGAATGCATCGTGTCCGTTCAAGCCTCGACATAGCGTTCACTCGTGTAATTACCAGCCAGGCCTAACGCGATGCGGCTAAGCCGTGCCGAATAAAGCGAGCCTCAAGGCGAGCGTTTTCGCCATCAGTCTTAAGCCGCGGGTTAGACGGCTTTATTGATCCTGAGAATCGTCCAGATGTTCTCGGCAGCTTCGTCATAGCGTTCCACATTTCCCGCTACGTCTTGTCCAAACCAGTGGACGAATTCTTCGTGAAGGATCGTTCGCACGTCGCCGCATGACGTAGCCCCACGCAATCGTGGCAAACCAGTACCGACCTCCGGGTCATATTCGTCGAGCGGCGCACCACCCTCGATCAAACCAATGGGATCGGCTTCCCGGAGAGCCTGTGAGACCGCCTCACGCAAAGCGGCGAATTGAGCTTTCCCGTCGCGCTTGTCCATACACGCGTCTGTCTAACCAGTGAGTATACTGACCAGTATATTACCGATCCGAAAATTCACAGCTTCGCAAAATTTACCTTTTTGATCAACGAGTTGTCAATCAATCTTCGTTCGTGCTCGTTTCAATATACCCGGTCAGTACAGCGTCAATATACCTGCAAGGCATGATCCGATACGGGGGAGTCGAGATGCAGCTGCGGTGTTCAAGGCCGGCCTGCTTGAGACAACTAGAGGCCGTAGAGCATCCAATAGACGATCACCCCGGTGACTGAGACATAAAGCCAAAGGTGCGATCCGTTTGTGCCAACGATGAGCCCCTTGACGAAGAACTTGGGAAGCACGCCCCTATTGTCGGGACAAGGCCTCGTGGATGACCTCTTTTAAGAGTGTCTGGTAAGGCTTGCGTAGCTTCCTGGCTTTCGCCTTCGCTTTGGCGAGATCGACCTCGCTCAGCCGCAGGGTCACTGGCTTTGTCTTGGGATCTAGTACCCTCCAAGTCCCGCTCACGTCATCTTCCTGGTCTCGCTCCTCTATCTCCTTCGCCAGGCAGAGGAGGCAAAACCGTTTCAAGTCTTCGGCCTGATACAAGTCCGAGCCACACTTCTTGCACTTTTTTTTCATCGAATCCCTCCTGTACTTCTTAAATAAACCTCAACATGGCTCCTTTTGGCAGGATAAGCGGTCAGAATGAGCACAGAATCTTTGGTCTTGCCCCATTTGAAAATGACGACCAAAAATCTTCTTGCCCGGCTGTGCCCGATGCCTTTCCATGCGCCACCATAAGTTGGCTGAATGACCATCCTGAACTCGAATACCTCTTTAACCTCCCGCACGGTGACCTCTGGATGCCGCTTTCTGAAATGAACCCTGCCATCTCTCTCCCGGGCAAAGACAAATCTCACGAGAAGATATTAACTTTGCGATATTGACGTGTCAATACAGAAACCCGCTCCAATTCCGCTGATACTGAAGCCTCAACGTCCCTCTGCCTGGAGCACCGCGTGGCTCAGATGCACACCTTAAGATCACCCTGGTTAGAACAACACGCTGATGCAGCTAGAAACGGTAGAGCATCTAGTAGACGATCACCCCGGTGACTGAGACATAAAGCCAGAGAGGAAAGGTCCAGCGGGCAATCCGCCGGTGCCTGTCAAAGTTTCCCTTCAAAGCCCGAGTTAGGGTGATCAAAACCAGCGGCACAATCAGCACAGCCAAGACGGTGTGGGAGATGAGAATGGCGAAGTAAACGGTGCGGATCCATCCCTGTCCCCTAAAGGGCACAGAGCCGACATTATAGTGGTAGACGAGATAGGAGAGCAAAAAGAGGCTTGACGTGGTAAAAGCGGCCAACATGCAGGCTTTGTGGGCGAGTACTCGCTTATTTCTGATAAAGAGATAGCCCGCTATCAGCAGGAGAGCGCTGGCCGAGTTGAGGGCGGCGTTGACGCTGGGAAGGCTGGAAACCGGAATCAAATGAGTTCAAGCAAGATCGGGAAATAGCATGAGGATCAAGAAGACGCAAAGGATAAAGGGGGTAAGAGCGATGATGCCGAGAGTCAGGCGCTCGAACCTGAGGTGCATGAAGTACATCGCCACGAGCGCTGCCTTAGAGCAGGCGAGCCCAACTAGCAAAATGACGATGATGACCTTGGCCAAAGGCATGTAGATAACGGCGATTTCGATGACCGTGAGGACAAAAAGATAGAGCCAGATCATCCAATAGTTCGGGCTCGCGTGCGCGTCGGCCATTCTTTCTCCTCCTAGATGAGATAGATGAAGGTAAAAACCATGATCCAGATCAGATCGACGAAGTGCCAATAAAGACCGGCGACCTCAACGACGTTGTAACACCATCCATGTCCAAGAGCCACGCTCGGCCTGGAGACAATGGACAACATGATCAGCAGATAGATGACGCCGCCGGTGACGTGCATACCGTGGAAGCCTGTAATCATAAAGAAGGTGGTGCCGAACAAGGAAGAGCCCCAAGGATTCTCCCAGAGCTTGAGTCCCTCGTGAATGAGATGCGTCCACTCGTACGCTTGAAGGCCGAGGAAACCGAGTCCACCTAATGCGGTCAGTAACAAATAAGTCTTAGCGACGCTTCTCTGGTTGTTCCTCACGGCCTCCAGCCCCTTGACCATCGTGACGCTGGAACAGATCAAAAGAAAGGTCATGAACGCGGTGAGACTGATCCCTAGAACATGTGAAGGCAAGGGCCAGTTCGTGCTTGCATGGCGTAGCAGCCCGTAACCGACGAGCAACCCACCGAACGACATGGCGTCGCCGGCAAGAAAAACCCACATGCCGAGCTTGCCCCAACTCTCGGGCGTCAGCGGGGATTCCGCGGGCTCGGCAGAGGCATGCATCACGGCGGCAACTTCGCTCATCTTCCACTCTCCTTATGATTCCAGGCCAGGCGCAAAGCCGGCGCTTTTTTCTTTAGTAAGCCGCGCTTCTTGACGGCACTGCGGTAACTATAAAATATCCATCCTGCGATCGACCCGACGACAGCATACGGCATCGCCATAAGAAAGAGGACACTCCAGTTAAAGGCATCCGTCAGCGGATCATACCCATCCGCCCCACCCAAACAAACCGAACAGGCGAATGTAACCGCTGGCACAATCAGCACTAGGGCTAAACCCAAGGCAACCAGAAGAACCACGCGGCGATTCATAATTCTTTTCTAGTTAGCGCATCGAAACGGATCTGTCAAATCCCTGATTCCTTTCGCAGAGCACTGGAAAACATGTTTACAGCAGCCTGCTAATACAAGTATACCAGCCCATAAAGAATCGGCCAAAGCGCCACCACAAAGGTCCAATACATCCCGCAGAGGACAACGCCGGTATGGCGGCTCGCTGTGAAGCTGCCGCGACGAGCCAATGCCAATACAACCAATAACCAGATAACCGCACCGAGAACGTGCGCGCCGTGGCAGCCGATCAAGGTATAAAACGTCGCGCCATAAACTCCGCTTGAAAGGGTCAACCCAAAGTGGATGAGTCGAACCCATTCGTAGCCTTGAATTGCGAGAAAGAGTAAGCCGAGAACCGCCGTTGTCCCAAGATAACGAATCAGACGGCCGCTCTGTCCGGCTAGAATTGCCTTCACCGCCCGCCGCATGGTGAGGCCGCTCAGAAGCAGGATCAACGTGTTCACGCCAGTGACGGCGACGGGCAGACGAGGTTGAAAAGCCGGCGGCCAGATCGTGCTGGCGACGCGGAACACGATGAAAGCTCCGATGAGACCGGCGAAGAACATCGCCTCCGCCCCCAGAAACATGAGCAGGGCCAAGCGGGAATTGCCGATGATCGGCTCTTCCGTAGCGATAGGTGGGGAAGGAGGTTCGCCACCGCCAAAGGCTCGTGGCCGGAGATTTTCATCTCGCTGCACCTCTACAGCTTCTCGCGCCGTCGATTCTCGGACCATATAAGCTATTAGCATTCAGCCATCAGAGATCAGCCCTCGATGTCGAAGCTGAGAGCTGATCCCTGACGACTAACGGACTATGATAAATAACATCACCGCTCCGATGTAGAGGAGCGCAAACAGGGCTAAAAGGAGTCCGAAGCGGCGCTTCTTGGCTTGCACATCAGAGCCATTCATTCTGAGACCTCATTGCAGCGGTATCCGATCCAACGCCATGACTGCGAGCAACACCGGGAGGTAGATCAATGAGACAAACAAGAGCCGTCTGGCAGCGCCAGACGACTGCGCGATGGCCAGTCCCACGCCGCAGCCCAGGAATAGCGCCCCAAGGAGGAATGCAGCCAGAAAATAGAGATAGCCGGCAACCTGGAGAAGCGTGGGCAGAAGACTCACCGCGAGGAGCGCGAGACAATTCGTCAGGATTTGTCGGCCTGTGCTTCTGCCATCCGGTTCAATCACTGGAAGAAACCGAATTCCCGCTCTCGCGAAGTCTTCCCTGTACAATCTGGCGATCGCCAGCGTATGGGGAATCTGCCACAAAAACATGATCGCAAAAAGCGCCCAGGCGCCCGCCTCTATCGCGCCACGAGCCGCGGCCCAGCCGATGACAGGAGGAAGCGCTCCAGGAACCGCTCCAACAACGCTGCAAAGCGATGTCTTTTGCTTGAGCGGGGTGTAGATGAAGAGATAGCTCGCGACGATCGCCGCAGTGACCAGAGCGCTGAGGGCGTTGACCGTAAGCCAAAGAGCCAGCAGCCCTGAGACGGTGAGCACAACGCCGAAGATCAACGCTTCGGTCGGCTGCACCCGACCTTCAGGCAAGGGCCGGCGGCGCGTCCGTTCCATTGCCGCGTCGGCATCCCGCTCCAGGAACTGATTCAGCGCCAAAGTGCCGCTGGCCGCGAGCGCCGTGCCCAGAAGAGTCTGGATCAGTCGGAAGTATTCAGGAATGGAGTGAGAACCGAGATAAAAGCCGACAAAGGTCGTCACCAGAACCATCAGTGTGATGCGCGGCTTCGTAAGCTCAAAGAAATCCAAGGCTCTCCGGTAACCACCGGTCAAAACCAGATCGAGCGCTTCCGTGCTGAACGTCATGTCGAAGTCTGCTCCGAAAGAAATTCCCGACTCCAAGCAGCCTGGGAAGGCTCCAGCAGTCGAAAAGACCTCAACGTCAGAATCAAACTCGTCACGAGCATGAGCGCGCCGGTGACCACATGACTCGTTCTCAGAAGAACAACCGCTGCGGGCGGGAGAGCTATGGCCATCGATCCGAACTTTCCCACATAGGCGCCCAGGCCCAAAGCCAATTGCAAGATCATGAGGCCCAAAAGAATGACCGCTGGCCGGGCGAGCTTGGATAGCTCGGAATAGGATTTTAGAACCCGCCCGGCGAGAAGCAATACGTGAAAACCCACCAGGGCGGCAAAAAGGAGATGGGTCTCAAACCCGGCTCCCGTATATCTCAGAATGGCACCGAAAACTCCCTGGAGATAGATCATTGCCGTCGTCAGGACCGCAAGCCTCTGGATGCGCGCCGCGTCGGAGTGCTGGACCTTGCCGATCTCCTCCTTCCACTCCCGGGACGTGAAAAGCGCCAAGCTCGTGGCGAGCGCGAAAAAAGCCTGGGCGAGACAGGCATGCAGGATCGCCAAGGTCTCTTCGACCAAGATCACTCGAAGACCACCGACGACTCCCTGAAGGATGACGAATCCGAGGGCGACGACTCCGAGCCAGCGCAACCACCTGCGCTGCTCATAGAGCCACAGCAGAACCGCTAGCAAAAGCGTTAGCAAGCCGACACCCGAGGCAACCAGCCGGTGACTATGCTCATAGAACACTCCCCCGATCATCTTCGACCAAGGGTAGAGAAACATATTGTAGCCGAAGGTCGTCGGCCAATCGGGCACGGCAAGGCCGACACCTTGGCTGGTGACCAGGCCGCCGATGAAAAGGAGCGGCAACGTCGCGACCGCATTCACCAGGGCAAGGCGGTGCACTCTCTTCAATCCCCCGTCTCCTTTCATCTTGAGACTTAGTGCGCGCGAGCTGCAGCTTCGCCTTCCAACGGCTTAGTCTGCGGCAGCCAATCCTCTTTGACCAAGGGAGAGCTATACTCGTAAGGGCCGCGATACACGGTCGGAGTCACCTCATAGTTTCCGTGTGGCGGTGGAGACGGAGCGGTCCATTCGAGCGTGTTCGCCTGCCACGGATTCCTCTCCGCTTTCTTTCCAGCGAACAGGCTCCAGAAGAAATTTACCACGAAGGGAATCTGCGACAGACCGAGAATGAAGGCACTGATGGTGATAAAAATGTTGATCGGCTGCAGCGGCTGGAGAAATTCGTACTGCGTTGGATTATAGATCCGCCGCATGTGGCCGCCCACGCCCAAGAAGTGCATGGGGAAAAACGCGCCGTTAAAGAAGATATAGGTGAGCACAAAATGGATCCTACCCCAGGTTTCATTCATCGTCCGGCCGAACATCTTGGGAAACCAATAGTAAACCGCGGCGAAGAGCGCGAAGATGATGCCGGCGACGACGTAATGGAAGTGCGCGACGATGTAGTAGGTGTCGTGGATGAAGATATCGACCGGCGTGGAGGCCATGAAGATGCCGCTCAGCCCGCCGATCAGAAAGTTCGAGACGAAGCCGAGAGCGAAAAGCATGGGAGCGGTAAAACGAATGGACCCTCCCCATAGCGTCCCCAGCCGACATCATGAAGGCCGTGCCGAGGAGCGGGTTCATGCCGCTGATGAACATGTGATGGCCCCACACGACCCAGGAGAGAAAGGCGATCGCGATCATCGAGAAGGCCATGGCGTGATAGCCGAAGATCGGTTTGCGCGAAAAAGTCGACAGGATGTCCGAGGTCACGCCCATCGCGGGGAGGACCAACACATAGACCTCAGGATGGCCGAAGAACCAGAAGAGGTGCTGCCAGAGCAGCGGCTCGCCCCCGCCCTGGGGCAGGAAAAAGCTCGTGCCGAACATGCGGTCAAAGAGCAGCATGGCGAGCGCCGCAGTCAACACGGGCAGGGCGAGCAAGAGCAGAATAGCCGTGATGAACAGAGACCAGATCACCAGCGGCATGCGGAAATAGGTCATGCCCGGGGCGCGCATGTTGACGATGGTCGTGATGTAGTTGATCGAGCCCATCAGCGACGAGGCGCCAAGAATGATCAGGCTGATGATCCAAAGATGCTGCCCCCACTCGACGCCGGTGAAGGTTGCAACCGCCGAAAGCGGGGCGTAGGCGGTCCAACCTGAGGCCGCGGGGCCGCCGGGAACGAAAAAGCCAGCCAACATCACAATTCCCGACACCAGACCGGTCCAAAAAGAGAGCAGGTTGAGCTTGGGGAAGGCCATATCGCCCGCGCCGATCATCAACGGAATCAGAAAATTGCCGAAGCCGCCGACCATGATGGGCATGACCACAAAAAAGATCATGATCGTCGCGTGCATCGTAAAGAAGGCATTGTAAGTTTGGGGCGGAATGATGCCGCCGTAGGCGTAGGGCTCCGGTATCCAACCCAGGCCAGGAACGGCCGTCTCAGGCCAGGCAAGCTCCCAGCGCATCGTCATCGCCAAAAGCCCGCCGATCACCAGCATGAAGAGACCCAGGAAGAGAAACTGCCGGCCGATCATCTTGTGATCCGTCGAAAAGACATAGGTGCGCCAGAAACCCAACTCCTCGTGGTGGGCATGGACCGCGTGCGCTGCCGTGATTGCTGCAGAATCGCTCATCTTCTCTTGTCCTCCATTTTGCGGGGATTGCTCAAGCGGGACGGAAGGTACTCACCGTTTTTGAGCCCAAGTCTGTTGGGCCCATTTCTGGTATTCTTCAGGGGCATGAACGAAGAGCCAACCACGCATCCCTGAATGGCCGAAGCCGCACAACTCGGCGCACGGCAACTCGTACTTGCCGGGCTTGGTCGCCTCGAACCACACCAGGATGTCCCGCCCAGGAACCGCGTCTTGCTTCAGGCGGAGATTGGGCAGAAAAAAACTATGGATCACGTCCCTCGACTTGAGCGTAATTCGAATGACCTTGTTCACGGGAACGTGAATATCGTTATCGGTCTGAAAATCGTCCGGCGTGCCGAACTTCCCGTCCGGCCCCGGATAGAGGATCTCCCAATTGAATTGCTTGGCGGTGACTTGCAGCTCAAAATCACTGGGAGGGGCATGGCTCTTGATTTTCCCCCACGAGGAGACGCTCATGAACGAGAGGCTAATAAAAACGATCGCCGGGATGACCGTCCAGGTGATCTCCAAAGCGGTGTTCCCGTGGGTATAGGTGGCGCGGCGCCCTTCCCGCTGGCGGTACATGATGAGAAAGAGCACCATGAGGACCGTAACCAAAATGAACGCGGCTCCCGTGATGTAATAGATGATATAGAAGAGATGATCGATCTCTCCGCCGAACGTCGAGACATCTTCAGGGAGCCAACGCATCATGGAGTCTAACCATCCTTGTAGCGATTGATATCATTCTGCTAACACAACTATATTACCATTGCAAGCCAACAGACGCCGGAGATTTGCAAAAATCCTCCGGCGATGGTAACCAGAGCGCTGCTCGTCTTCGAGGTAAAACTTTTTGGCCTCATTCTACGCCCTCAGTCTCTGGCTCCATATCTTATCCGTCGCCCTTTGGATCGGCAGCATGCTGTTTTTTCTCATTGTCTTTGGACCAGCGGTCCATTCTTTGTCGCCAGGGACTGGAGTCAGAGTCCTCGATCAAGGGCGTCAACGCTTCGAGAGGCTCTCATGGATTGCCATTGGTTTCCTGTTGTTCACCGGAATCTTGAACCTAGTCGCTCATGCCATGACGAGCGGCTCTCCCCCCGGTGTTGGCTACTATTCCGTTCTTGGCATCAAGCTCGTTCTCTTTCTGGCAATGATTTTTCACCACTGCCTTCAGGCATTTAAATACGGATCGAAGATGACTGCTCTCACCGCGGAAGCGCCAGAAGAGCTTGAGTCGTGGCCGGAGCCGCTGCTTTCTCACTGGAAAAAATGGTTCATGCTCTTGAAGATCAACGCGACGCTCGGCACGATTCTTCTCTTCTTGGGTCTGGCTCTGAGCAGGATTTGAGCCGGGCGCGCGGACGGGAAAATAGGAAAGAAAATTTAGCGCGCCGGGTAAAGACTCTTGATGAACCCGCTCTCTTCGAGCTGCTTGACAAAAGTGACGTCCATGAACGTCTCGGGGTTGACGCTTTTCGCTTTCGGATTCTGCGCGGCGATCTGCTCGAGCACGAAGCGCATCCCGCCGACTGTCGGATAGGGAACACGAGAAAGCTTCGGCGCGTAAAAGTCCACTGTGGATGCAAGGATGGCAAGATCCTTGATACCGGTATACTTCTGCGTCACCTTGGCGGCGAGATCCGGCTTGTTTTTATAGAGCGCGATGGCTTCGGCGTAGGCTCGCACAAAGCGCTGCACCACGTCGGCGTGGTCGCGGATGTAGGACTTCTTGGCCACCAAGCTGACGAAGGGAAACTCAAGTCCCAGGGCAGCGATGTTGGATATTTCCTTGTAGCCCAACTTCTGCGCATGATCCGTGAACGGGTCTGCCAGGGCGCCGGCAGCGATTCTTCCCGACTGAAGTCCGCCCATGATTCCGGGATAGTCTTCCAGTTGGACAAGCGCCACGTCTTTGTCCGGCTGCAAGCCGAATTTTCTCAGCGCAAACCGCGCCGACATATCTGTATTGGAGCCGTAGCGCGTCACCCCGATGGCTTTGCCTTTCAGCTCTTCTATCTTGGAGACCGTTCCCATGAGAACGATCGGCGTGGTGTTGAGCGCAACAGCCACGATGACAAAATCAGCGCCACCCACGGCCGCGGCCAGGGCCGCCGGACCGCCGGTCTGAGCGATCTGCAGTTCGCCAGCCGCCAAGGCCTGGGCCATCGTCGAGCCGCTGCGGATGTAGGCGATCTCCGCGCGGAGACCGTTTTTTTCAAACAGTCCCGCCTCCCGCGTCATCCAGAGCACGGCGTGAGGACCGGAAATCGCGCTATAGCCCGATACGACACGCGTGAGCCCTTGGGCGAATGCGGCGCTGCTAAGACAGAAGCAAATCAGAAAGCCGACACCAAATCTCTTGCTCATCTCTCCTCCCCTGGTTGAATTGCACGACGGGAGAAAATATATACATGAGCGAAGGTAACCACAGGGCCATTCATCTGTCAAGAAAAAGGGGTTCTATTGTACAGACTCTGGATAAACCATCCTTCACTCTTCAGTTTTAAATTCGGATCCTTAAGAAAAGGTTACCGGAAGATCTGCACGTGAAGTAATTTTCCTTCACACATTACATGTTTGAGAGTCAGGGTAATGATCAAAGGACTCCACTGGAGTTAATGGGAGCGATTTAAAATCAACAGCTTAGCTTTATATTGGAGTTGGCATCACTCTTGCGTCGGAGCGCTTGGTCCGGTCAAAGGGTACGCACAGAAGGGACACGCTGCCGACCGAGCGCGGTAAGGAAGTGATAGTTCGCATCGAAGTCAGAACTGAGTATCTACCTTCGACAGTCTACATGGGCAAAAGTGCAGCAGTTGAGATTTGGACGTACATACCCGAAGCCCTTGACCGAAGT
>VBLN01000017.1:11771-11983 GCA_005878685.1 Deltaproteobacteria bacterium
TCAGCGGTCTTCGTCTTTTCCTATATCCTCTTTGACGTACTCGACCTGGATCTATCCGACTTTCCCCTGAGACAGGCCCCGCTCGAGAGGACCGCCGTGGTGACCCAAGTATCAAAGGGGACAGAGCATACTTTTCTGCCAGACAGAACGGACTTTTGGGTGGATCTCTCACTATTGTTTTCGGACATATCTAAAGAATCCCTACGTCTCCG
>VBLN01000472.1:0-245 GCA_005878685.1 Deltaproteobacteria bacterium
TCGCCTGTTCCCGGGTCGCCTTCAGCAACGCAGGAGACGGGCCATAAAGGGCGGCGAAGCGGACGGTGACAAACTCAAAGCCAAAGCGCTGCGCGTAGGTCCGGCCCAAAAACTCCGAGCTCGCCTTTGTCGCAGCGTAGATGGATAGCGGGTTGAGCGGGATCGTTTCGTCGATCTTTTTCGGCCCGCCCTCGCCCATGGACCCAAGATAGACGGTCCCTGAGCTGGCCAACACTACGCGCCTG
>VBLN01000472.1:315-2262 GCA_005878685.1 Deltaproteobacteria bacterium
CTCCTCGCCCAAGAATGCCGCCAGATGGATGATTCGGTTGACGCCGTGGTCGCGAATCGCGGATATCAGTCCTGGCATGTCCGAGACGTCGCCGCGAATTACCGGAATCGACTTGGCGTCCACCCCGACCGCCGCCAGAAGTCTTTCGTTGAGCGCGACATCGAAGAGCACCGGTTGCTCGCCTCTGTCTAGCAGGAAACGGACCGCATTGGCCCCGACCAATCCGCTTCCGCCCGTTACCAGGATTGTCTTCTCGCTCATGATCGTAATCCTTTTCTACTTGCTCAGTCCGTATTCTTTCCTCAGCTTATCGATGAAGCCGCTCTCGTCCAGCTCCTTGACGAAACTGGCATCAGCGAAGCGCTCCGGACTTTCTTTGAGTACTCGCGGATCTTTCCTGCCCACTTCTTGAATGGGGAGCGCGTAGTACTCCTTGGCTGGATAGGGCTTCAAGGGAAAGTCGTACTCGCGGAAGTTCTCTTCCAGTACCTCCCGGTCCTGGATCTTCATGTACTTGGCAAGGACCTTGAGGCTAAATTCCTTGTGGGCTTTGTAAAAGTGAACCCCCTCGATCATGGCCCGCATAAAGTTACGCATCTCGTCACGGCTCTTCGCCAGATAGGACTTGCGGGCGACAAAAAAAAGGCTGGAGTAGGGGATTCCCAGCTTGGAAGCGTCGATGAGCAAAGGGAAGCCCATCTTCCGAGCCTGGAGCGTCATGGGCGGGGTCAGAATCGCCGCATCGGCCCGCGCGGTCTCGATGGCGGCGATGCGAGTGGATTGATTGCCGAACTGTAGGAAGGCGACGTCGGTGTCCGGCTTAAGTCCCTCCCGCTCCACCAGATAACGCCCCGCAAAGTCGGCGTTGCTCCCGAAGCGGCTGATGGCGAGGCTTTTGATCTGTTTGATGCTACTGATTCCCTTCCGGCCGAAGATACGATTGTCCATCGAATTTCCCAGCCGCCCAAACATGAGAAGATCCAGCCCCTGCATCGAGCTGGTGATGACCACCTGCGGGGAGAACATCCCCACCTGGACCTCTCCGGAGATCACGGCTGCGGCCGCCGAAGTGGCCCCCTGGACAAAGATAAGCTGGACCTGGTTGCCGTATTTCTCGAAGAGCTTCGCCTCTTTTGTGACCCAGAGAGGGGCAAAATTTCCCACTTCGCTGGTCCAGATGACATTCAACTGGGCCGCCAAGGCGGAGGCAGGAGATAGGTTAAACAGGGAAAGCCATAGCAAGAGATGCCATCTGGCCCTAAGCTTCATAGACATATCTCCCCAGGAATCGTTTCTATTCGGGATGGGCGAATTCTCTGTGTCCGTTTTTTTCTCTGATGACCTTCGCGGCCGCTTGCTACGGTGGAAGACTATCCGACCGGTGACTTCTCTGTCAACCTACGATCTACTTTCGAGTTCTGACTGCGGGCAATGAACCAGTAAAACCCTAGTCCGAGGACAATTCCCGAGATACTCACCATCTTCGTAGGTGTGTTTGCAAGGACGATGCTCGTCAGACAAAGCGCTACAGGGGGGATGCTAAAAAGGACGACACCGAGAGTGTCGAACGGCAGTCGGTAGGGACGGGCCATCTCAGGCTCCTTGATGCGCAGGCAGACGAGCGCCGCGAACTCAAGCATGAGCGCTAAGGAGTAAAGGAACATATCCACCTGTATGAGCTCTTGAAAGGAGAAGGGAATTAGGGCGGCGACGCCGACGCTGTTAACAATGATTGCGACCCACGGCGTCGCATGGCGCGCATGGAGCCTCTGGAATGGCGCTGGCAGCGTGCCTTGCGCTGCCATGGCGTAAGGGACGCGCGATGAGGTACAGAGCAGCGCATTGAACAATCCAACGGCACTCACCAGGGCTGCGAGAGTAAATCCTATTCCTAACCACTGCCCGCCGATTTGGCCAGCGACCTTGGGAAGATATCCCTCCTTCCAA
>VBLN01000042.1:0-8235 GCA_005878685.1 Deltaproteobacteria bacterium
CCGTTCAAATGAATCGTGCAGGCGCCGCACTGGCTGGTATCGCAACCGACGTGCGTGCCGGTCAGCCCCAGATGCTCGCGGAGAAAGTAAACGAGCAGCGTTCGCGGCTCGACCTCGGCTTCATGCTTTACACCGTTGACAGTGACCTTTATGGTTCTGCTCTCATCCATCATCTTTCATCCTTCCGATGTCGTTTCTTCGTATATAATTCATTGGATTCATCTCCAGCAATACCGGCGTTAAAAATTCTTACCATCGATTGCGCCGCCTTCAAACAGTGGTGATATCCAAATCAGATCTCAGAGTCAAACCTATAACTCCGGCCTTCACTGAAGAAGAATAGGAAGAGATGTGGGGACAAAGAAATTTGCGCGGAATTACGCTATAATAGACTCATGGAAACGGCCTCCTTACGGAAGAATGTCATCACCCGTGTTATCCGGAATGGAGATCCTCCGGCCCAAGAATCGCATTGGGATCAAGCCACACCAGAGCAGCGAATCGAAGCGGTCTGGGATCTGACGCTTCTCTGTCTTGCATGGCAATCAAAGCAAGCCGATGAACCGCGACTTCAGAGATCTATTAGCCGAATTCAACGTTCACAACGTTGAATTCCTCGTGGTTGGCGCGCACGCTCTGGCTGCGCACGGGCATGTCCGCGCCACAGAAGACCTCGATGTCTGGGTCCGCCCGGATCCAGAGAACGCAAAGAGAGTCCTTGCGGCCTTGCGGGCATTTGGTGCTCCCTTGCACGACCTGACCGAAAAGGACCTTACTAACCCGGGCGTGGTTTTTCAGATTGGTATAGCCCCGCTGCGGATCGACGTGCTCACCGCCATCGATGGAGTCGATTTCGCCGAGGCTTGGCCCAGTCGGCTGATCACTAAGTTTGCCGATCAATCCATTGCTGTGTTGTCCAGAGAACACTTGATCAAGAACAAGCGGGCTGCGGGACGAACCCAGGATCTAGCCGACGTTGAAAGACTACTGGGCAAAGAAAAAAAACAATCCTAACCACCAGGGCTGGATATCCTTCGGGTTTTGCACTTTATGATGCCGGAGTTGCCCGGCATCGGCTTCGAGAGCATGTCCGACCTGATCCGTGTCATGCGCGAGCTGGCGCCGTAGGGAAGAACCGTAAGGTCGGGGGTATTTTGTGCTTGAATTTCCGGACGTCGCCGTAGCGCACGTGATTCAACTGGCTGTCGCGCCGGTTTTTCTTCTCTCCGGCATTGGCGCGATTCTGGCCGTCATGACGAACAGGTTGGGTCGAATCATCGATCGCGCTCGCGTGTTGGAGGCCAGGATCGACGGCGCTTCTGCAGACCTTATCGCCTTGCTCCGCGCCGACCTCGCGACACTGTCACGGCGTGCGAAGCTGATCGGTCGCGCCATCACCCTCTGCACCATTACGGCGCTTCTCGTGTGCACCGTTATTGCAGTCCTGTTTATGAGCGCGTTTCTGCGCTTCGACGCCTCGATTCCAGTGGCTCTGCTGTTCATCGCGGCAATGGCGGCTTTTTTTCTTGGACTGCTGTGGTTCCTGCGGGAGATCTATGTCGCCACGGTGAGCCTTCGTATCGGACCCCGTTGATCGGAGCTATGACGTTAGCCTGACCAGTTCTTCGCATACTTCAGAGCAGAGACTGTAGCACCGGCTCCAAGACCTGCCAGACGTTTGCCGCAACGATCTGGTGGCCTTTGGCGGTCGGGTGGATGCCGTCGGGGAGATTGAGTTCCCGCCGACCTCCCACACCCTCCAATATAAAGGGAATGAGCGCGGCTTTGTTCTTCTTTGCCAGAGCGGGAAACATCGCTTGGAACTCGCGACCATAGTCGCGTCCCATATTGGTGGGAACCATCATTCCTGCAATGACTAGTTTCACTTTCGGGTACTTCTCTCTCGTGCGATCGATGATCGCCTGGAGATTTTTCCTCGTGACTTCGACGGGTAGGCCGCGCAACCCATCGTTGGCGCCCAGCTCAAGGACCAAAACGTCAGCTTTGTTTCTCAGCAGCCAATCTATCCGGCTCAGCCCGCCGGCGCTTGTGTCTCCGCTCTGCCCGGCATTGATGACTTTGAAATTCCAACCGTTGGCGTCGATCTTTTTTTGAATCAGACTTGGGAAGGCCTGGGATGGCTCGATTCCCAATCCGGCCGTAATGCTATCGCCCAAGAACAAAACAGTCCGGGGCGCCTGAGCGGCCGCGCTAATCCCGAGCACTAAAAGAGAGCCCAAGACCAGGAAACCAGCCATCTTGCCGCCGCGCATGAGTTGTGTTGACGCTATAAAACATCTACAGTTAGATTTTGCCGTGTCAGTTGGAATCTTCCCGCCCAATCGCTCCCGACTTCGTTGACGAACCATGGCCCGCTCCATCATCTTAAGCGTAGAGCATTTGAGCAAGACTTTTAAGAGCGGCGACCAGACTCTGACCGTCCTTAAGGATGTTTCATTCGCCATTGAAGAGGGCAGTGCCTGCGCCATCGTCGGGCCTTCGGGCAGCGGAAAGACCACGCTCATCGGGATCTGCGCGGGCCTGGAGCGTCCGACGGATGGCGCGGTGATTTTCAACGGAATCCCCATGCATCTCGCAAGCGAGGAAGAGCTTGGCCGGATCCGGAACCAATTCATCGGGTTTGTCTTTCAAACCTTTCAGCTGCTGCCCTCGCTCAGCGCCCTTGAGAACGTCATGATCCCCGCGGAGATCCGCGGGGAAAATCACGCGCGCAGCCACGCCTCGGAACTGCTGAAGCGCGTCGGCCTGGAAGAGCGTCTGCATCACTACCCGGTCCAGCTTTCGGGCGGAGAGCAATAGCGCGTTGCCATTGCCCGCGCCTTTATGAACCAACCCAAGATCCTCTTCGCCGACGAGCCCATGGGCAATCTCGACGCGGAAATCGCGGCAGAGATCGTGGGGCTGATCTTCGAGTTGAACGCCACGATGGGGACGACCCTCATGCTGGTCACCCACGACCGCGAGCTGACACAGAGGGCCGACCGCGTCATCGGCTTGAAGGGCGGAACGGTGGCTGCCGACACTCGGGTCGAAAGTGGACTCTCGCGAGAAGCCAGGGAGCCGCGACCGTGAAGCCTTTCTTTGGACGATGGGTTTGGAGGATGGCTTTGCGAGAAGCGCGCTGCGGCCTCAGGGCGCTACTCCTCTCGATGTCCTGTGTTACGCTTGGGGTGGCTTCCTTCGTTGCCGTTGCCTCGTTTCGCAACAATCTGGAAACCAGCATCAACGAGCAATCGAAGAGCTTGCTGGGAGCCGACCTGGCGATCGAGAGCCGGCAACCCCTTTCCCGGGAGGCCGAGGCATGGATCGCCTCGCTCGGTGGCGAGCAGTCCCGTCAGATCAGCTTCTCCTCCATGGCTTCCTTCCCCGAGTCGAATAAGGCACGCCTGGTGCAGGTGAGGGCGCTGGCCGGCGGGTTCCCCTATTACGGCGCGCTGGAAACCGAGCCTTCATCGGCGAGCAAGGAATTCCAAGCCGGGCCCTTTGCCTTGGTCGACGAGACTTTGATGTTTCAGTTTGGTATCCGCCTTGGAGACCGCCTGAGAATCGGCGACCACGATTTCCGCATCGCGGGAAAGCTCCGAAAGATTCCGGGAGAAACGCTGGCTTTTTCTCTGATCAGCCCGCGCGTTTACATATCCCTCGCCCAACTGGATCAATCTCAACTTTTGGCAAAAGGCAGCATCGTTCGCTACCGCGTCTACTTCAGGTTGGATCCACATGTCGACGCCGATCAGCTGGTCCAGCGCATCTCGCCCCAGCTCTCGCGTCTGCAGCTGGAAGCCGACACCGTTAGCAGGCGAAAAGCCGCCATCTCCCGCTCGATGGAGAATCTTTCCCGTTACCTCCAGCTGGCGGTCTTCATCGCCGTTTTACTCGCGGGGGTGGGGGTGGCCAGCGGCATCCACGCTTACAGCAAAGAAAAGATTTCCTCGGTGGCGCTGCTCCGCTGCATCGGCGCCAGGCCGGGTGAAACCGTGTGCGTCTACGTCGTCCAGGCGACGATGGTCGCGCTGGCGGGCTCTTGTTTGGGAGCCATCCTCGGTGTGTCGATGCAGGCGCTGCTCCCCCTCATGCTCAAAGATTTTCTTCCGTTGAAAGCCGCTTTCTCACCGGACCCGAAGGGAGTGTTCGTGGGCATGGGGATAGGGTTCGGTACGACCCTGCTTTTTTCGCTCCTCCCTTTGGTATCGCTCAGAAAGGTCTCTCCGCTCCTCGCGCTCCGATCCGCTTACGAAACCAGCCGGGTAGCCAGGGATCCGCTGCTCTGGCTGATTTTCTTTCTTATCGCAGCGGCTGTCCTGGGGTTTGCGGTAGCTTACACGGAGCGGTGGTATCATGGGGTCTGGTTCGCACTGGCCGTGCTCGGAGTCTTCGGGCTGCTTGCATGGATCGCCAAGGGGATCTCAACTCTGATGAGGAAGCTCCTGCCGTATTCCTTGCCCTATCCGTGGCGCCAGGGCCTCGCTAATCTCTATCGCCCCAACAATCAGACGATGGCCGTGATGCTCTCTCTCGGCCTGGGAACTTTCCTCCTCGCGACCCTTTACAGCGTCCAGAACATGTTGTTGCAACAGGTCGCCGAGAGAAGCGGAAAGGGCGAGCCAAATCTCGTGCTCTTCGACGTCCAGAAGGATCAAAGGCAAGGCATCAAAGCCCTCTTCAGGTCGCTCAACGTCCGGCTTTATCAAGAGGTGCCCATTGTTACGATGCGACTTGCCGCCATCAACGAGCGACGAGTCGAGGAGATCCAAGCAGACCCCAATTCAAAGATTCCCTCTTGGGCTCTGCGCCGGGAGTATCGGTCCACCTACCGCAGCCGCCTAACGGGCGCGGAGCAAATTATCGCGGGAAAGTGGCAGAGGGAAACCACCTCTGATGCGCAATCGATTCCGATCTCGCTTGAGAAGGGAATCGCCGAATCGCTGAAAGTCGCCGTGGGCGATCATTTGCAATTTGAGCTGCAGGGGGTTCCCCTGCTCACTCAAGTCGCCAGCATTCGGGAGGTCGACTGGCATCGCGTGCAGCCCAATTTCTTCGTCGTTTTCCCAGCAGGCGTGCTGGAAAACGCCCCGCAGTTCTATGCGCTGGTCACCCGGACCGACTCGAGTCAGCTCTCGGCCCGCCTCCAGCGCGCGATCGTGGAAAGCTTCCCCAGTGTTTCCATGATCGATTTGACGCTTGTCCTCAACACCCTGGACTCCATACTCGGCAGAGTTTCCGACGCGATTCGATTCCTCTCCCTTTTTACCATCCTCACCGGCCTTGCCGTGCTTGCCAGCGCCGTCCTGAGCAGCCGCTCCCAGCGCCTCAAGGAAAGCATTCTGATGAGAACTCTCGGAGCCCCGCGCTCCCAAATTATTAAGACGATTGTGGCGGAGTATCTCTTTTTGGGTGCGATCTCAGCTATGACCGGCGTCTTTCTTGCCGCGCTGGCAAGTTGGGGTTTGACCTTCTATTTTGTCGGCGCTGTTGCTTCCGTCCCGCTCGCGCCTGTCTTATTGATTCTGTCTCTGGTCACAGCAGTGACAGTGTTGGCGGGAGTGACGGGCTGCTGGGGAATCTTTCAGCGTCCGGCTCTTGAAGTTCTCCGGGCGGAGACCTAGGGAGTCAGTGTCTTGACCGAAGACCCGTGTCAGTCCCCTTCGCTGCGATGCCTGATCTGCGGCCGGGCTTAGATTGACATGCTATCTGGTTATCGAATAGCCTTACGCCCGAAAAAGGCCGTTAGCGGAGCCCGACTTTCACTGTGTGAGGCGCGCGGGCCTGAAAAAAGTCTGGCGTGGCCGGCTAGAGACATCTTTGGATTCTCGGGCTTTTCGTTTTGGGAGGTGATTTGTGGGTTTCTCCAGCAGGCACTGGAGTCTTGTCGGTATCCTCTCCTTGCTCGTGAATCTTGCGCCACTCAGTGTGCCCCAGGCCAAGGAGAAAATCCTTATCTCCTACGGTGGATTTAATGAGACCGTGGCACCCATGTGGGTCGCGGTGGAAAAGGGTCTTTTCAAAAAGTACGGGCTTGACGTCAGTATGCTTCAGGTCCGCAGTGGCGCGGTCAGTCTATCCGCTTTGATGTCAGGAGATGTCCAAGCCTTTTGGCCCGCCATTTCCTCGGTCCTGAGCGGAGTCTCCGGAGGGGCCAAGATCGGCTGCGTCGCGTCTCCTTTTAACCGGATCGCGCGCGAGCTGATCGTGCGTAAGGAGATCGAGTCGCTGGCGGGCCTGCGGAAGAAGGTTTTCGGAGTGCAGAGCATCGGCGGAGGATTCTGGCTGCAGACGATGATTGTTTTGGATCGGCTTGGCTTGGATCCGGACAAGCACGGATTGAAGATGCGCGTGATCGGAGACGAGCCGACGATTCTCCAGGCCCTGCTGGCTTCGAATATTGACGCAGGGGTGATTACCCTCGCGTCGGCCGCGGTGGCGAAAAGGGCCGGCCTTCGTTCCTTGGTGAATACCTCCGAGCTTCGAGTTCCATACCAGGGAGCAGGCATCTGCACGCGCGTCGATCGGCTTTCCAATTCTCCGGATCTCATCCTCCGCCTGGTGAAAGGGATGGTTGAAGGGGTGGTCTTCATCCACGAACCGCGCAACAAGCGGGAGGTGATGGCGGTGTTGAAGAAGAACCTTAGACTGAGTACGGACGAGGACGCCGAGACGTCCTACAATTCGCTGCGCTTGGTGTCGACCCTTGATGTGGCTCCCGATCCGGAGGCGTGGCGAAATATTCAAAGAATTGTCGCTCGAGTGACTCCCAAGGTCGCGCAGCTAGACATTCATCAGATCATCAATGGCAGTTTCGTGAAGAACCTTGAAGAGACGGGATTCTTGCCTGAAGCGAGGAAGAAGGCGGGACCGTAAACTACTCATCGTGTCCGTGAACCTGTACGAGCACGAAACACGATCACGAGCACGACCCGGGAGGAGTTATGACACAGATGCATGGCGGCAAAGCACTTGTCAAAATATTTGAGCGGGCGGGCGTTGATTACATTTTCTCTTCCCCTGGAACGGAATGGCCCCCGGTATGGGAGGCGCTCGCCGAGGCTCAGGAGCGGGGGGTCAACCGGCCCCGCTATATCAACTGTCGTCACGAAGCGCTGGCCGTCGCCATGGCGTCGGGATACACCAAGGTGACCGGCAGACCGCAGGGAGTCCTGCTCCATGCCACGGCGGGACCGCTGAACGCCGCCATGTATCTGCGCGCCGCTTATCAGGAACGGGTACCGATGGTTGTTTGCTGCGGCGAAACCGCCGCCTTTGGAGAAGAGACCCGGTTGCCGGACCCCGGGAACCAGTGGATTCATGACCTTACGGACATCGGCGGACCCGCGGAGCTGCTGCGGCGCTGCGTCAAGTGGAGCGAGCGCGTGACTGCGTCAACGATCCTCGTGCCATCCCTGGAGCGGGCGATGCAAATTGCCCTAGAGCCTCCCGCGGGTCCGGTGCTGTTGGGTGTGCCGTTTGAGTGCATGTTGGATGAAGTCTCCTTGCCCGAGGATGGCAAACCGAATCGGGTGGCGCGCGCTTTCGGAGGCCGTGGACAGTCTCTTGCGCGCCCAGCGTCCTGTTCTTGTGACCGAGCACGTAGGCCGGGATGCGTCGGTCGTGAGTCTTCTCGTTGAGCTTTGCGAGTCGCTGGCGATCCCGGTGATGGAATCCTTCCGGCCCGCGTTTCTGAATTTCCCGCGCAATCATCCTTTATACCTCCCTTACGATCCGCGGCGCATTGAGTCTGCCGACTTGGTGCTGGTCGCCGACGCGGTCTCTCCCTGGTATCCAATCAGCAAGGGACCGAAAGCCGGCGCCAAGGTCGTTTTCCTGGGCGACGAATATCCCTACTCCCGGCTTCCCTTCTGGGGGTACAAAGTAGATCTGGCTTTGATTGCGCCGCCGGCGGCGACGTTGGCCAGGTTGCTCAGCCGCATTAAGGCATCGGAAGGTTTCGTGGGAAACCGTCCCGCCTATGAGGAACGGTCCCGCCGCGTCCGGGAAGAACATGACAAACAGATGACGATGTTGGAGCGTGACGCGGTGGAGCACAAGCACGACACGCCGGTGGATCGGCGTTGGCTCTGCCAGGCGCTCAACGAATCGATTCCACCGAACGCAGTCATCGTCGAAGAGACCACCGTGCACCGGACCTTGATTCAGAACATGATCCGCCGCACTCAACCGATGTCCTATATCGCCCGTGTGACCGGAGGGTTGGGGGTA
>VBLN01000042.1:8482-16208 GCA_005878685.1 Deltaproteobacteria bacterium
TATGGAGGTTACGGAGTCAGGGTGACGGACCCTAAAGATATTCAACCCTTAATCGGTCGAGCCCTGGAACATGCCGCGGCGGGACGGTTAGCGGTTATCGACGTGGTGCTGAGCGACTACATACCCAGGCAGTAGACTTCGGGTACTCTCTGTGCTTGAGTCTTTGGACGTGGCTGACCGCGGCGGCAACGTAGTCTCCTACATCTGGTAATTTCTTTACTCCCACTTCCTACCTTTATTGGAAAGAAAACCCCGGAAAGATTGGCAGCGACACAGGATGCCTCACTTGCGATAGTGATTCCTAGGTATAATCTTAACTATAGGAGGCAGTAGTGTTTCGCGACAAAGTCGAGTTAAAAGATATTGAGAAAATGGACGCTGAGTACCGGGATCTTTTGGGGCGGGTAGTGACGATCCAAGCGGATTGCGAGATCGGAGGCCCCCATCTTTACGTAAAGGATATTCTGCCTTCGGCTCCCAGTCAGGTTGACCAGTTAGTCGTGGCACGGACCGCGGCGGAAGAGATGGATCATTTCCGTAAGATGGCCCGCGTGGCTGGCGATATCGGAGTGGACGTCTCGTTCGTGCTCAGCTGGCCCAATCAGAAGCGCTACTTGGACGCGTTTCGAGGGATCATCAAAACGTGGGAGGATTTTGCTGTCTTTGGATTCTTGATCGACCGCGTGGGGCGCTACCAGTTGGAAGAATTCTTCGGCTGCACTTACAAGCCTCTGGAGCGCATCTTGCCGCAGATCATCAAAGAAGAGGTAGGGCACATCGGCTATGGCGAAAGCAAGACGGCGGAGCTTGCGGCAAGGGGAGATGAAACGAGAGAGAAGGTCCAGAGGGCGCTTAATTTTTGGTACGTCAAGGCTCTCGACATGTTTGGCCGCTCCGATTCCACGCGCGATCAGCGCTACGTTTTCTGGGGCTTGAAGCGCAGGACCAATGCCCAAGCGAGACAAGAATTCATGCAAGAGGTCAATCCTCTGATCGAAAAAATGGGCCTGAAAATCCCTGACCCCCTCGCAGGGCGGAAGTATCTATGACCCTGAGCGTGGTGGCACTTTAAGCCGGATGGCGTCGCAGTGGATTCTTGGCAAGCGCTCGATCGCGCGCATCATGCAATGGCTACGATCCCAGTGCCTTGCGCAGCTGGACAAAGGCTTGAAGCTGCCCTTCATTGACAACAATCTGATTGTCCTGCGCCTGGTAGAGGCTGCGCTGGGTCTCGAGTAAGGTCAGATAGTCGATGGCTCCGGCATTGAAGCGCGCCTTGGCGATATCGTAAGCATTCTGCGATTCCTTCACCGATTCACGAGAGAACACCGCCTGTTCATTATTGCTTTTGAGCGCGGCGAGCGCGTCTTCTACTTCCTGAAAGGATGTCAGCACGGTTTTCTGATACTGCGCGGCGAGTTCTTTCTGCCGGGCGGTGACGTTTTCAAGGGTCCCGGTGAGCCTGCCGCCGGTGAAGATCGGCGCCAAGACATTGGCGGCGAGGGAGACCGCAGTGGCGGCGGGATTCCCGAATCCCGCCGCGATGCTGGCGGTGGTGCCTAACGTCAGCGAGGGAAAGAAAGCCGCCCGGGCGGTTCCAATGTCAGCATTCGCCGCCCGAAGACCAGCTTCGGCGCTCTCGATGTCGGGCCTGGCCGTTAAGAGCGTGGCGGGCGGGGTCAGGTTGACTTCGGGCATTTTCAATGAGGCAAGCTCCGCTTTCGGCGCAGCGAAGTTTTGCGGCGCCTGTCCAAGCAGAATGGCGAGGGCGTTCAGGGTCGTCGTTCGTTGCTCGGTCAGCGTCGTCAGGGAGGCGCGGAAGCTATTGACGGCGACTCTCTGCTGTGAAACTTCTAGCCCGGACACGCCGCCCTCACGGTAGCGCGCTTCGATAATGCGCAGCACATCCTCCGCGTTCTTAAGGTTATTTTCGGCGATGCGGATGCGATCGTTAAAGCCAATAACCTGCGTGTAGAAGGTGGTGACATCGGAAGTGATGACGAGCCGGAGCGCCTCGCGGTCGAACCGGGTCGCATCGGCAAGGTAGTTTGCCGATGCCGCCTGGTTGCGGTTCTTTCCCCATAGGTCAACTTCATAGCTGATGCTTCCAAGGCCTTGCGCTGCCGAGCTGTTTTGCGACTGCTTATAGGTTCGCGCCGCGCTGCCGCTCGCATCGACGGCGGGATACAGCGCCGAGCCCACCACCTTCGCCTGGGCGCGCGCTTCATCGATGCGATGCAGCGCGGCTTTAAGGTCGAGATTCTGCGCCAGCGCAACGTCGATGAGATGGTTGAGCTCTTCACTTCCTAAGGCTGTCCAGAAGGGTGCCGTGTCCGGCTGCGATCGCAGGCTGACATTGGGAACGCTGGTCCAGCCCTCGGGCATGGCCATTTGCGGCCGCTGAAATTCGGGTGCGAGGCTACAGGCGGACAACGCCAAAGAGAGGATGATCGCGGGAGTACGAGAATATTTATGCATAGTCACCTCATTCGGAAGCCAGGGCAATGACCGGATCGAGTCGCGCGGCCTTGCGCGCCGGCAGATAACCAAAAATCAGCCCGGTAGCTGAGGCACACGCAAAAGCGAGTACGGCGGGGGTGGCCGAGAAGATCACGGTCATCCCGCTGTAGCGCAAGACGAGTCCGGCGATGATGCCGAGGAGAATGCCCAAGACGCCTCCGGCGGCGCACACCACCGCGGCTTCGATGTTGAATTGCAGCAGGATGTCGCGCATGCGCGCGCCGGTCGCCATGCGGATGCCGATCTCGCGCGTGCGCTCGACGACGCTCACGAGCATGATGTTCATGACGCCGATGCCGCCCACGAGCAGAGAAATTGCCGCCACCGTGCCTAAGAGCAGTGTGAAGGTATCCTGCGTCTCCATCGCCGCCTGGAGAATGGAGGCCATGTTGCGGACGCTGAAATCCTCCGTCCGATGGCGCGTCTTGAGTAGAGCTTCGACTCGTTCCTGGGTCGCGTCGATATCCGAAGCGTCGGTCACCTTTATGGTGATGCTGCTCAGATAGTTTTTTCCGAACAGCCGGATCATCCCGGTATTGATCGGCACGAAAATCACATCGTCTTGATCGCTGCCGTTGGGCGACGCGCCTTTTTCTGTCATGACGCCAATCACCAGAAACGGCACGTTCCTAAGCAGGACATACTTGCCGATGGGGCTGCCGCCGTCGGGAAAGAGCGTCTTCGCTACGGTGCGGCCCAGCACAACGACGGGGGCATAGGCCTTCATGTCGTCGGCGTTGAAAAATTGTCCTTCCGCTACCTTCCAGTCTCGAGCGCTCGGAAAATCCTCGCCTGTTCCTTGCGCCGTGGTCTGATAGTCGATGTTGCCATAGCGCACCGTCATCCGGCCGCTGCGCTCCGGCAAGGCGGTTTCGACGTTGGGCAATGCTTTAATCGCGGCGGCGTCCTCCGGCACTAACGTTATGATATCGCCGGCGTTGCGGATGCCGGCCGCGCCGGGACGTATCAGCATCAGGTTGGTGCCGAAGGCGCTGATCCGATCCAGCACCTTCTGGCGGCTGCCTTCGCCCACCGCCAGCATGGCGACGACCGCCGCCACGCCGATGATGATGCCAAGCAAGGTCAGAACCGTGCGGAAGAGATTGACCTGCAGCGAGCGCCAGGCGGTCACCAACGCCTCCTGCAGGCTGGCGGAAAGGCTGACACCGCTCGTGTAGTCTCGATTGTTGTCTTCAGTCGTTTCAGACGTGCCCTTGTCTGGAAATCCGCTGTCCTCGAGGATACGGCCGTCCTGGATCCGGACAACGCGGCTCGCGTGCTGCGCGACGCTTTCGGCGTGGGTAATCAGGATGATCGTCCGGCCTTCCGCGTGCAGCTGTTTGAGCAACGCCAGGACTTCCTCGCCGCTTTTGCTATCGAGTGCGCCGGTGGGCTCGTCGGCGAGGATCACCGGCGGGTCGTTGACCAGCGCCCGCGCTACCGCTACACGCTGTTGCTGACCGCCGGAGAGCTCGGCAGGGCGATGATCGGTGCGGTCGCCGAGCCCGAGCCGTTGCAATAATCCTCTCGCGCGCTGGGATCGCTTCTGCTTGGGCAGTCCGGCATAAACGGACGGGATCTCGACATTCTCCCCCGCCGTGGCGGTGGCGAGCAGATTATAGCGCTGGAAGACGAAGCCGAAGGTTTCGCGCCTAAGCGCCGCTAACTCGTCCGGAGAAAGATGCGCCGCCTCCTTGCCCAACACAAGATAGCTACCCGAAGTCGGCCGATCGAGGCAGCCGATGATGTTCATGAGGGTCGTTTTCCCGGAGCCGGACTGTCCCATGATCGCGACGAATTCACCGCGATGGACAGTGAGTGAAACACCGTCGAGCGCGCGCACCGTCGTATCTCCGTTCTTGTAATGCTTCTGGATGTCTTTCAGTTCGAGAATTTTCCCGTTCATAGCTGTGGCCCTCGATTGAAACGAGGCGCGTTGGGCCGTGCCGCGTTGGTCTGGGCTGTGGCCGTGTCCGTCGGGCGACTGACCAGGATGCGGTCTCCGGGCTGAAGTCCGTCGACGACCTGCGCCTGTGTGCGGGTCTGCAGGCCGACATGGATGACACGCTGTTCCCGCCCGGACTCGGTCGCGACCGATACGCGATACGCTTTGCCCTTTTCGTTATCCTGGTCCGCGACCCGGCGCGTCAGCGCCTCTACTGGAATGATCGTCGCGTTTTCAGCCTTGCCGAAGATGAAAAATACTTGCGTCGTCATGCCGGTCATAAGTTCGTGGCCCTCATTTTTCACATCGATCAAGACGTCATAGAGGACGACGTCGTTAACGATTTCTGGCGCAGGTTGAATCTGCCACACCTTGCCCTGCCAGCGGCGCTCGCTATTGCCGAGGGTCGTGAAATAGGCCGCCATACCTTCTTTCAGCCGCGTCACGTCCGCCTCGGCTACTTGAGCCCGCACGGTCATCACATCGAGATTGGCAACCTGAAGAATCGTGGGCGCGGTCTGGTTGGCATTCAGAGTCTGACCCTCGCGGGCCGGCATGGTCGTTACGGTCCCGGACATCGGCGCGTATATCTTGGTGAATCCTAAATTCGTGCGGATCCCCTTCAAGTTGGATTCCGTCTCTTGAATCTGCGCCGCGATCGAGTCCACCTGAGCTTTAGCGACTGACGCCTGTGATTCGCTTTCCTGCAGTGCCTGTTGGCTGACGGCGTTGACGGCGATCAGGTTCTGGTTGCGCTTTAGGTTTTGTTCCGCCAGTGTCGCCGCCGCCTTCTGCTGGTTGAGCTGCGCCTTTAGGCTGTTAAGATGAGCTTCGCTGGCTTCCACTTGGGCCTGATAGACTCGCGGGTCGATCTCAGCCACCAATTGTCCTTTTTTAACCTCATCGCCGATGTCGACAGAGATCTTCTTGAGCTGGCCGGATACCTGCGTGCCGACGTCCACGTATTGCTTGGCCTCTAGCTTGCCTTGCGCCGTCACAACCTCCTCGATCGTGCCGTGCGTCACAGCCACCGGACGAAGCGCGTCTCTTTGTGGGCTTCGTGCCGCGGCGACCAACCAAAACCAGCCTCCAGCGATGAGCATCGCCGTGGTTATGAGGCCGATCAGTCTGTTTCGTTTTGTAGAGGGTAAGCTCAGGTTCCATTTCATGGCAGTTTTCCCCTTCTCCTGTTATCACCTCTTAATACGAATGAAACGGCGCTAGTCTTCGGCCGCAAAAAGACTAAAAAAGCGCCGCTTTTTCACGGCCTTCCGTTGTTTTGGATATTCTCCGGTGGTGACTCGGGGGATTAACTGGCCGATGGCGCCGGTGACCGTTTGAACATTTCGGCCAGCGCTTTTCGCTGCTCGGGGGTGGCCTCTTTCGCGACTTCCTTGACGATCGCCGCCATGCGTTTGCCGAGCTGGCCGCGCAGCTCACTGATCTTAGCCACTTGCCGGTCATAGGCGGCTTCATCGAACGGCTCGGCAGCGAGTATGCGGATCGCCTCATCCCGCGCCTCTCTTATCTGGTCCCGTAGCGGCTCACCGTCCTCGCGCAGCTGCTTCATCTTCTCGCGAAACCGCCCTTGCACGGGTTGCGGCAACTCCTTAAGGGCCTTTTCCATTCTTTCGCGTCGGTAGAAGTCTCTATCGAAGCGGTGCGGCAACTCGCCTAAAAGGACGCCGCCCAAGAGGACGTTGATGACGATGGAGGCAAGAAATACCAACTTTAATTTCTTGTTCATAACGGCTCCTCATCAGCATATAGAAAACTCTGGACATGAATATTGTCCGCATCATCCGGAATCGTATCGAGCGGCCGATAGAAGCCGACCGCGAAGCCCAAGATTAGCGTGCAAGCGAGCACGTAGGCAGGCTTCGGCAGATGGAATTCGGCAAATAGCTGCTTCATCCACTGCGTCAGAGAGATCGGCTGATTTTGGGGAATGCTCTGCGCCTTTAAGACAATCCGCTCCGCCAGATCCGGGCTGGCAGGCTCGAACCGGCGGGACCGTAGCAGCTCTTCGAGTTTTTCGCCATGCGTGTCGCTCATAACTTTCTCCTCATAAATAGGCCTGCATGCGCTCCTTCAAAGTCGTCTTTGCGCGCATGATCAGCGACTGTAGCGCCTTTAAATTCAGCCCCATCACGTCCGCGGCTTCTTGATTGCTCAAGTCTTGATCGAAGCATAGGTTCAGCGCCGTGCGCTGCCGCTCAGGCAGGGCGGCTATCTCTCTTTCGAGTATTTTCTGCTCCTGAGCGCGGATCATCGCCGCATCCTGCGTTTCTCTCTCATCGGGCAGCGGCCGCTCTTCATCCAAGGCCACCGGCCGTTTCTTTTTCCGCCAGTCGAGGCACAGATTCACCACGATGCGATAAAACCAGGTGGTGAACTTGCTGTTCCGCTCCGGTCGCCATTTCCCCGGATCTTCCCAAAGTTTCAGGAACGCGTCCTGCACGATGTCCTCCGCGGTTTCCTTGTGTTGCACATAGCGGTACGCCAGCCGGTAGAAACGCTCGGTATGCCGCCGCACGAGCGCGCCGAAGGCATCGTGGCCGCCGGACTGAACGTGCGCGAGCAGCTCGTGATCGTCCCTTTCAGCCCAGCCCGACGCCATACCGTTGCATTTTCACAGTTTTGCCTTGGATTCAACATGTTCATCATATGACCAGACGGTTTTAGGGCAAAGGCTCGAAGGGCGCTCTGCACGAGCGCCACCGGATGCCTTGATCGCTTCTGACCTTTGATACGAATGGGAAAGGAAAAGTCTTCGCCGGAGCCGCTCTTCCTCTGCCGGTATTGCCAGGCGCAGCTTGACAGTGGGTAGGCGCGCATATATTTACCGAACCAAGAGCTCCCGAAAAGGCAAGGAGGCATGCGGATGGAGATCAAGTCTCTCGTGGATCCGGAAGGCGGTCTCATAGATCGTCGCATCTTTGCCGATCGTGAGATCTACGAGCTGGAACGCGAGCGGCTCTTCGCCCGCTGTTGGCTCTATCTCGGCCACGAAGGCGAGATCCGCAATCCCGGCGATTTCGTTACCGCCTATATGGGGGAAGAGCCCGTCATCCTATGGCGCGACTTAAAAGGACAACCGCGCGCCTTCTTAAACCTATGCCGCCACCGCGGGAACCGAGTCTGCCGCGCCGACCGGGGAAACGCTAAGCTCCTTACTTGCTCCTACCATGGCTGGACTTATTCCAGCGACGGCAAGCTTGCGGTTGTTCCAAGGGCTGAGGCCTTTCCCGATCTTGACCG
>VBLN01000473.1:0-566 GCA_005878685.1 Deltaproteobacteria bacterium
TGTGGTTTCTCTTTTGGAGCTGATCACGATCGAAACCAAAGAGTTACTCAACGCGGATCGCGTGAGTATCTTTCTGCTCGATCGCGAAAAGTGCGAGCTCTGGTCGGTGATCTCACAGGAGAAAAGAATTATGCGCTTCGACGCGCGCTTGGGCATCGCCGGCGCCGTGGCGATGACGGGCCAGACCATCAACGCGGCGGATGCCTACGAGCACCCTTTATTTCACAAAGAGGTTGATCTAAAGACGGGATACCGCACGCGAACTCTGCTGGCCGTGCCTCTCAGAAACTTGCATGGAGAGATCATCGGAGTCGGCGAAGCGATCAACAAGGCAGAGGGTTTGTTCTCGGAAGAGGATGCAGAGATTCTTCAAACCTTGGCCGCTCACGTCTCTGACACCATCGAGACCACCCAGCTTGATCAGCGGTTGGAGAACCGCCCGCTAGAGAAGGAAAGGAATCTCCACGAAGACAATGGCGACGGGTTTTCCACCCAGAACATCATCGGCATGAGCCACAGGATGCGAGCCATAATCCGCCTGATCGATCAGATTCGCGACTGCTCGG
>VBLN01000473.1:598-2305 GCA_005878685.1 Deltaproteobacteria bacterium
CACCACAGTAGCCCCCGGGCGAAGCACCCCTTCGTAGCCGTGAATTGTGCGGCACTGCCGGACAACCTTGTGGAAGCTGAATTGTTCGGCATCGAAAAGGGAGTCGCCACCGGCGTCGATCGCCGCATCGGAAAATTTGAGGAAGCCAACGGGGGAACTTTGTTTCTGGACGAGATCAGCGATTTGAGCCTGCCTGCTCAGGCCAAGATCCTTCGGGTTCTCCAAGAACGTTCGGTGGATCGCGTCGGCGGCAGAGGCTCGCTACCGATCGATGTGCGTGTGATCGCGGCAACCAACCAGAATCTGGAAGCCGCCATCAAAGAGCATACGTTTCGCAAAGATCTGTACTACCGCTTGAAGGTGATTCATATTCAGACGCCATCTCTTCGCGATGTTCCGGAAGATATCTCTGTATTGGCCAACCATTTCCTCTCCAAGTATTGCAAGATGATGAACACGGAGCTGAAGCAATTTACCACCCCAGCATTGGAGGAGCTGTCTAGTTACTCGTGGCCCGGCAACGCGCGGCAACTAGAAAACGAAATCAAACGCTTGGTCGCTTCCGTTCGAGGGAAATCGATAACCGAAGATCATTTGGATGGTTCCATCCGAAATCTGAGCGCTTCCATTCAAAGCTTCCAGCCCAAAGAGGGACCGGCGCCGAAGTCGCCGACGTCTCGATCCTTACCGGACGCCGTCGAGCAACTAGAACGCGGGCTAATCGAAGAGGCACTGCGTGAAAGCGGAGGAAACAAACAAAAAGCGGCTCAGGGGCTAGGCCTGAGCCGCCAGGGCTTGATTAAGAAGTTGAAGCGACTCTCTATTAATCAATGAGTTACCACCGTTTGCCTCGCTGACGGTACCGTGTCAGCAATTTTTGCGAGAGCGATCTCTGCCTCACGTAGCCCGGCCGTCATCTCCATGAAGCGATATAGATCGACAGCGGTCGATAATTCAATCTGAGCCTTCACACTTTGGTCTGTTTGCGCGTAAAGCTCTCCAAGGCTGAGATGGCAGTGCGCAACAAGCGGGCGCATTTTTAGCTCGTTGGCCTGTTTCAGCGCTTGTCGATAATAGAACTCAATTCGGTCTACGTCTGGAGGATTGCGACGCGCATGAATCTTCCCAAGCTGCCTTAGGATCCATGCCTCACGTCCTCTTTCCTGGTAGTTGCGGGAAAACTCCAGAGCGAGCTCTGCATGGGAAGCGGCTTCTTCTATGCGACCGGCGCGAAGATACGCTTCGCTTAGCCAGGAGAGGCGAAATCCTTGACCACTGCTTCTTTTCGACCTTGTTTGTCCGACAGCCTGCTCGAGCAGTGCAGTACCTTCAGCCACACGCCCGGATAAAACGTAAGCTAGCCCCAACGGTGACGCAACCAAAGGAAACTGAACCGGTATGTCCGCGACTCGGCAGCGTTCCAAACCTCGCTCGAGCACAGCGATCGCCGCACCAATGTCTTCTTTCCGGAGATACGCCAAGCCAATGCCAGAATCTGCATATACAGAGCCGAATGAATGATCAATTTCACGAGCGATTCGTATGGCGTCTTTGCCATATTCGATGGCGGCAGCAAACTCTCCCGTTTCGGCAAAGCACATAACCAGGAATACACGACACAAGATCGATGGAGGGCATTCCATGTCAAAGCAATCACGGACCGTTTCAAAATTGAGAGATTCAATGTTGCGCTTATGAAACTCAATC
>VBLN01000040.1 GCA_005878685.1 Deltaproteobacteria bacterium
CGGAGGAATTGACCGATCTGAGCGTGGTCGCGTGGACTAACCGGCGAGTAAGGTCGTGACGGCTCTCCGATGTCAACTCCGAAATGCTTCATGGCTGATTTCATAACCGGCGGCAAGCCGTACGCGGACCACTTTCCGGGAAAAAGCGCGAAGCAGCGCTGCCAATATCGCGCGCTTTCCACATCCCCGGCGCGGAAAGCCTTGACAACTTGAGCGCCGATCCGCGTTCCCGGCGGTGGCATCGTGGCGCCCGACCCACCCATCATCAGGGTCGCCAGCAGCGGCTGCATGGTGGTGAAGTAGTAGCCCTTTCCCGCAAGATCGATTTGCTCGATCAGTCGCGAAATCTTGGTAATATCGCGCGAGCTCTCCTTGAAGTACCGGACATTATTGATCTCGCTGATTTTGACGAAGGCATCGTTTGGAGGGTCGGCGCCGGGCCCCGGGTTGTGGTAGACGACGATGGGCAGCGGGCTTGCGGAAGCGACCTGAGTGAAAAACTCCATCAGCTCCGCGATCGTCGGCTGCCCTCCCCAGGGACGCAGAGGCATCAACACTTGGGCCATGTCGCCGCCGATCTTGGCGGCGTATTCGGCGAGATCGATGGCCTCACGCGCCGACGAGCTGGAGCAGCCAATAAGGACCGGAAGCCGTTTGTCGACCATCTCTGTTCCAATGCGCAGGAGTTCTTTTCGCTCCTCCCGGGAGAGCATGGTATACTCCGCCGCTTCCACTGCGGCGATCGAGATAGCGTCACAATCGGCGACGATAAAGTCGATCTCGCGCCTCAGCGAGTCGTAATTGACGCGGTCGTCCTCTCCAAAAGGCGTGAGGCAGGCTCCGATAATACCTTTAAGAGGTTTGCTGAGCGCCATAGCTCTAGTTCAAGACCTCGGCCACGATGCGCGCGTGACCGGCATCGCTTCCCTTCACTCTCAGTGGAAGGGCCAGGATCCGTGTCTTTCTGCCGACAATTTCTCCCAGGTTCGTCATGTTTTCCGCAATCAAGACTCCGTTCCCCAGCAGTGTCTTGTGGACGGGGAAGTCAAAGCCCTTAGATCGCATTGGCGTCGGCAAGTCGACCGTGATGCAGTCGATGCCGAAAAGCTTGACTCCCCTTTTGACCATCCACTCTGCCGCATCGACGGAAAGATAGGGATGAACGTTGTAATCAGGACTCTCGAATTTTTCGTCCCAGCCGGTGTAGAGCATTACGATATCGCCTCGTTGAACCGGAACACCAGCGCTTTCAAAATCCTTGGCCGTAACCTCCTCCCCTCCCCTCTTCTTTACCGCGATCACGGCTCCGGGACCGACGAACGATCCGAGCGGGAGCTGTTCGATCGATTTTCCGTTCGGGACAATATGGACAGGCGCATCTACATGCGTTCCGGCATGACATGGAAGCGAAATTTCGGTCACGTTCAGCGCATGCCCTTTCTCCAAGCTAAAGCATCTCTGGACATGGACGGCCGGCAGCACCGGAATCTTGGGCATCCCTTCGTAGATTAACCGCGAGAGATCAACCATTTCCATCGGGCTCCTCCTTACCGGCCGTTTCTCCATTTGACATAGAGTGGTTCCCTGTCCACAAAGGCCCGTTTAATGCCGTCGAAAGCCAACCAAAACTGGTCCAGCGTCTTTTGCACCGCCTGACGGACTTGCTCTTGTTGAATATCGGTCACCGCGTATCGTTCGACGGCAACCGGTCCCACCTTCATATGCTCTTCATCGACCCCCATGTGGAGCGTCCAGTAGCGGATATCCTCGGAGTTCCTGTCAAAGCCGTAATAGTTGGTCAAACCATTGACGATGCGTGTCATCCGCTCGCTAGCGGTTCCCTCCAAGCAGAAACCCTGGCTGGCAAAAAGTTCGAGCCATGTCCTCTGATACATGAGCAGCTCGCGCCAGTCGAGAAAGGCGGACGTTTCGGGCAACGGCTCCACGCGCTCGAGTTCTTCCATGGCGTAACCGCAAGCCTTGGCAAAACGGATGTAAAGCCCCTTATGGCTGTCTGTGCCTGTAATCTCTCCGGTGCCCTCTTCGACGACATTCTCGATCCACATCTTTTCCAGTTCAGGGTCATCCGGGCAGCGACCGAGCATAGCAGCTATCGGCTTGGGAAACGGCTTGGGAAAGAAAAGATAGAACTGGCCGACAAATCCCTTGAGTTGATCGTTAGTCAGCTTTCCCTCCTCAATCATTCCGACGACCGGATGATCCTTCGAGTGCTTCTTTCGAACCATTGCCTCAATTTCCCTAACGAACTCTTTACCGGAAAGTGCCATAGGCTATATTTTCTTCGGGATTCCTTTGCTTCGTGGTCTCGATGCCCCCGGCGGGATTCGAACCCACGGCCTCCGGGATCGGGAGGTCTATCCATGGGCTGATACCAGTCTACTTCAGCTCATATCATACTGAAATGGTGGAGCAAAGAGTTCGCGGTCGCTATCTCAAGTCATCTGACTCATGGGGAAGCTTCAATAGCGACGCTATCGTGGCTGTATCCGTCCAATAGCAATGGCGCGTTGTCGCACATCGCGGCGAGCAGGAGAGGATCGATTTAGAGGAAAGAGGGTTAGCTCACAGGCGGACTTACTTTACCATGGCGCGGTCTCTATCAGCAGCATGAGAATAACGCTGAGTCCCGCCGCGAGGATGACAACAAGGCCGTCCAGCAGACGTGAATAGATATGCATAAGTTTCTCCCTCACTTCAAAATGCCGATTCGCACCCTTCACCTAAGCAGCAAGCTGACAGTCATTGCGGCGATTACACAAATCAAAACAGTCATAACGAATAAATCATCTTGGCGCGTCAAGTGATCCCGCATGAGAATTCGTTTTTTCATCTGTCCTCCAAAGCGTTAAAAGCCCTCGCCTCTACTCTTCATAACCCTGCCACCAGAGAACCGCTGGGTAAATCCCGGGATCCGTAAAGAAAAATGAAAAACGCAAAACCAGTGTTAGGTCGGAGTTCTATCATTTGTTCGGTTTGTTCCGCTTAGAAGTCAGCGCGGCGGCGCGGGGGACCCCGCCGACAGAATCGAATAGGAAACAATGGCATCTAGTCGCAACCTTTCCGACCCAAATCCTTTAACTCTCCTCTCTTGCAAGCCCTTGAGCAGCTCATCAAACGAAGCGCTAGTAAGAATACGGTTGAATTGAGAGCGATAGTTGTTAACAAGGCTAACGTTTTCAATCACCATGTCATAGACCTTCCAGTCCCCGTTAGCGGAGTGCAACCTATAGTTAATATCAAACTCTTGTCCCTTCCGGGGGACCGTCTTGGTCGCTACTTCGGAGAAGCCTCCATTCTCAGTTTCACGCAGATAGACAAATTTTTCACCGACGTAGGCCTCGATCTTGTTTAGATAAAAATCTTCTAGGAGGTCGGTGAATAGCTTCACAAACTCACCTTGCTCCTCTGGGGTGCAGCCTTGCCAGTGGGATCCCAGGGAGCGCTTGGCTATCTCTGCGAAGTCAAACCTCGAGTTGATGACCTGCCGCAATTTGGCACGGCGTTCCTTCTTTCCAGCGTCTGGTCCCAGACGTGGGTCCTGGAGGATGGCCAGAACCTTTTCTATAGTTGCGCGAATCTGCTTGCCTGATTCGTCCGCCCTCAAGGGTAAAGGGATCAAAAGAAAAAAGATCCCGGCTAGAGCCCAGGCTGTCCTTTTGGATTTCCATCGCTGGTCGATGCTACTTAGAGTCATGAGCCTCACCATCTAGTGCCACCATCGAGAAGGCGGCCTGGAGTTGTGCAAAAGATCCGAGACAATATAAGCAACCACCTTGTAGAGTTCTTCCTCGTCTTGGACGAAGCAGGCAGTTTCATCGGTCACCGCCACGATAAGGTCGCCTAAGGTGCTCTTCCATATCCCTTCACTGCTCATACCCATCCATCCCTTCATACATTGGTCTTTTCCCGTGACTTCCGAGATTTTCCCACAGGGCGGCCGGAAGCCGTCAGTAAATGATAGACCCTGCCTCTATCTGTTTTTTCCGGCTCTCATATTCTCTCCGTGATATTCTTTCGCTCTTAAAATCATCTTCCAGCTTATCCATCTGTCGCTTGGCGTTAATTTCGTAGGCCGCTCCTGTCGCCAAACTCCCTGCGGCTGCTCCCCCCAAGAATTGACATCCCCATTGACAAAGGCTCATGAAGATCAACAGCGCCACATACTTTTTCATTTTTTGAAACCCTCCTTTTTTATTTTACTCCTGAGCTCTCCTGTCATCGTTGCAGGGGAGTCATCTTATTCTTCATTCCTTGCGGCCGATGGCCTGAAGAAATTTCTCCCGCACGAGCTCACAGGCCATGCGGTAAAGAAGCTCTCGGTCAGGGGATTGAGCCAGGAGCCCTAACGGGATTTGAAATCCCCCTTTATCTCTAATGTTCCCTCCGCCGTAATAGGTTTGCCTCTCTTCATTAAGGCCGAAGGCTTTCTTTAGAAACGCATCGGGATTGATTGAGTCACTGCGGGTGCGGATCGAACCGTCGATGTTCTTGCCGTCTACGATGCCGAATGCTAGGACGGTCTCGGTCCCTTCACGTCTAAGTAGGAACTCTGCGGCCTGTGGAATGCCGTCCCGGTGTTCGCCGCGTACAAAGCCAACATCGGTGAGGATGAAATTGTCGACCACCTGTTTATTCTCCAGGGCCTTCTGGATCATGTCCATCACCGCCGGCTTGAGAGATTGGGCGGAGATCTTTTTGAGCAGCGACTGGTCGACGCAAGGCCAAAGATACGATGCCGCCTCGAATTCCAGCCGGCTCACCTCAAGCCAAGCCATGGTGTCTGAACGCATGCCGTGCATGAGCGCTGTGGCCAAGCGTATCTGGTCGATTTCTCTGGGGTTGAGCCCCTTAGGGAACCGCGCTCGTAGGTACTCGGTGTAGATAGCAGCCGTGGAGGCGACGTCCTCGCGAATGTCTACAAACTCGGCGGGAACCTCGCCAGCGCGCCTATGATGATCGACCAAAGAGAGCAGGGCTTTGCCGGCCAGCTTGTCTGAAATCGGGTTGTCAATTTTCTGGGTGTCGACAAACGCAACTGCGCTGAAGCGATGTAGATCAAACCTATCGTCGTAGAGTTGCAGATCAATCCCAAGCTGTTTCACCATGGCGCGGTTCTCTTGATGGCTGACCTCATGAAAACAAAGCAGCGTGGTGTCGATGTCGAACTGCTCCGCTAGAAACTTGTGCGCTAGACCCGAGGCAATACAATCCGGGTCCGGGTAGCCAATCAAGACTACCAAAATCCGCTCCCCTCGATGGCGCACCAGCGCCTTGTGAAACTCTTCCCACTTCTTACTGGCGGACTCCTCTGCCCTAAGGTTGACCCGTTCCACTACACGCAGGGAATGTTCTTTATGCGTTATTGACTCAGGTTTGCTTGCCATACGTCCTCGTGTTTTGCCCGTCAGATTTTAATAGTCTGAGTAGATCGATCCTAGAGTGAATCGAAAATAACCTGCGCGGCGGGAGAAACTCAATTAGGAGAATTCTGTATTTTAAAGAAGAAAAAATCCCGAAAAAGGGATGGGGGAAATCCCTGAAAGGTAAATTGCTAGTCTGCCGCGGCAATCAGAGGATCAGGGCCGGATTAGCCCTATGCGAATGGCGTAGCGGACCAGGCCCGCGGTCTCGTGTATGGAAAGCCTGTCCATGAGACTGGCTCGGTGAGACTCCGCCGTCTTAACACTCACACCTAAGAGAGAGGCGACCTCTTTCGTGGTTTTTCCCTCGGCAACAAGTTGCAGAACCTGCCGCTGTCGTGGTGTCAAGGGCGGTTGCGGAAAATCTGTCCTTGCAAGGTAGGCCCCTACCAGGGCTCCTGAGACGCCGTGGCTCAAGTAGGTCGTCCCCTTGAATACTTCGGAGATCGCCTCGACTAGGTCCGGCGCTGCCTGGTCCTTTAACACATATCCCCTGACTCCAGCCTTAAGGGCCTCGATGACGTATCGATCCTCTTTATGCATGGTAAGCAGAATTGTTTTGGTCTTGCGAGAGACCTTCGTGATTTCACGGGCAGCGTCGACACCGTTCAAAAGCGGCATGACAAGGTCAAGCACGGCTACGTCGGGTTGAAGCCGCCGCGCCAGCCGGATCGCGTCGCGGCCATCCGAGGCCTCACCGATCACGTCGAGACCCTCCCGCTCGAGGAGAGCTTTTAAGCCCTGGCGCACCATAAGATGATCGTCTGCTAGGAGGACCCGAATCCGCATCTTACATCTCCAGGGGAACGTCAATCAGCATCTGAGTCCCGCGCCCGTGTTCCGAGTTGATTTGAAGCGTCCCGCCTAACACATCGAGCCTCTGCCGGATGCCCACAAGACCAAGCCCCCGGTGCCCCTTTTTGCCCAGGACGGTGGACGTGTCGAAGCCGACCCCGTCATCCGTGATGGAACAATGGACCATCCGGGGTTCTCGCCAGAGCCGGACGTTTGCATGGGTCGCACGAGCGTGTTTGCTGACGTTAATCAGGGCTTCCTGAACAACACGGTAGAGAGCCGTCTCCACCGAAGTCGGAAGGCGGCCATCTTCCGGGCCTTCCTCACTGATTTGAAGCCCGGCGCGCTTGGAAACCCCATCAGCCAGAAATTCTAACGCCGGGAGCAGTCCAAAATCGTCGAGGATCATGGGCCGAAGCTCGTGAGAGAGCTGGCGCAGTTGCGCTCCAATCTGCTCCAGAAGATCCCTAACTCTGTGCAGACCTCCACGAGCAGGAGGCGGAAGATCACGCCCAACCTCTTCTAGTGCGAGATAAACGCAGGCCAGAAATTGTCCTGTCTCTTCGTGGAGCGTGTGGGCGATCCGTTTCGCTTCTTCCTCCAACCTTTCGTTCAGCTGACACAGCGCGGTATTGGCCTCCTGCACCGCACGATGAGTCATCTCAAAGGGCGCCAGACTCTCCACAAAAAAATTCTCCGCCGCCTGCGCAAAGTGGATACTCTCTTCATGCCTACGCTTATTCGACAAGAGCGTCGCCAGAGCTTTGTGATGCAGTGCCGCCATTTCCAACACGCCTACACCGTTCTCCAGAGCTGCACGTCCAAGCTCGTACGCACGGTGCAAAGCTGCTTCCGCCGGTATGGCAAGGTAGTTCTGCAACGCGGAGGCGTACTGTGACTCTAAGTCATGTAAGGGAACTTTCATGCTTCCCGCCCCAGGTATCGTGCAACCAACACCAGCGCGTCGTCGCTACCCTTAGCGTGCTCAGAAAGAATATCAGTAGCGATTTCTTTCGGGGAATGGTGCAGCGTGACCCTTTCGTCAAAGCCACTGCGGATACCGTCGGTCACAAGGATAAGCGTATCGCCCGACATGATCGGAATGATAGAAGCGTGCGGCTCAGATAGTTGCCCACCGACCACGCCGGCACGAAGTAGTAGAGATTCCGTGTGGCGCTTTATAGCGAGATTTGCTCGCACAAGTACCCCTTCAACGTTGCCGACGCCCGCCCAAGTGAGCGTCCCGTCGAGCCCATTCAACAACGCCATGCTCATCACCACTCCCCGGGTTTTGCGTAGCGCTTCGTGTCTGCGCCTAAAAAGCGAGATGATAGTGTTCTGCGAGTTGGTTTCTAGTGT
>VBLN01000041.1 GCA_005878685.1 Deltaproteobacteria bacterium
CTAAAACCCTCAGCACTATGGGACTTAGAAGAAACAACGGCCGATGGACAGCGAAGAGTCTTGGACCGCAAACCAACAGTCCCCAAATCGAATGTGCCCCACCCTGACGTTTTTACGTTGCTGTTAACCTGACATATTGACGTTGCCACGACAGAAAATTTTATGTTGAGATTGATAGAGGGGGTCTAAAATGATAGCTGGTCTTGAATCTGACCCGCGTAGAAGGAGGACGCCGTGAAAGCTAAAAGGCGGCTCTATGGGCTCGTGATCCTGACGACGATCGTTGTGGGAATCTGGAATCCTCTTTCACACAACCTGTTGCGCGGGCAGGCGTCACCGATGTCAAGCAAGTTTCAAGTGGACCCCTTCTGGCCGAAGCCGCTGCCGGATGACTGGGTGACCGGGAATGTGGGCGGCACGTGCGTCGATGCGAACGACCATGTGTTCATCGTGAGCCGGACCGCCGACCCGCCCAACCTGACGGCCCAGGAAAAAGAAGTTGGGAAAGCCGCGCCGCCTGTGATCGAGTTCGATCCCGAGGGCAACGTGGTGCATTCCTGGGGGGATCCAAAGGTTGTCCCCAGCGGGATTCACGACTGCTACTTCGATTACGAGGGCAACATATGGATAGGCGGCAACACGGATGCGGTCGCCCAGAAATATTCGCGTGACGGCAAACTGCTGCTGCAGATCGGCACCAAAGGGAAATTCGACACGTCGGACGGCACAGACAAGGGGCCGCGTTGAATGCGAGCCATACGTTGCTGAACCGGCCGTCGAGCTTCGCGGTCGATCCGGCCAACGGCGACGTGTACATCACTGACGGCTACGGCAACCGCCGCGTCGTGGTCTTCGACCGCAACGGGAACTACATCCGCCAGTTTGGCCGGCAGGCCACCAAGGCCGAGAGCGAGTCGGGCATGGGCGGCGTGTTCCTGGGGATCGTGCACTGCCTGGCTCTCAGCAGCGACGGCCTGCTGTACGTAGCCGACCGGGACGGCAAGCGCATCCAGGTTTTCGATAAGACGGGCAACTTCAAGAAGAACATCTTTATTAAAAGAAGGAGAGCGGACCTTCCGGGCAACGGGGCGCCTTGGTGGATCCTCTTGTCACGGGAGAAAGCCCAGAGATACTTGTACGTCGCCGACGGCCTGGATGAGGTCATTTGGACTCTCGATCGCGACAGCGGCCAGACGCTGTCCGGTTTCGGCCGTCTCGGTCACATGGCCGGCGAGTTCACGTTCCTGCATACGATCACAATGAACTCCAAGGGTGACTTATTCATCGGCGAGACGGTCGGCGGTCGAAGGGTGCAAAAGTTCAAGGCGGTGGGCAACTGACTTCGAAGGCATCGCAAAAGGAAGGGAATGGGTCTGGAGAATGATATGTATCATGGGCCACCTTAAATCCTTCTTCGTCGTGTCTTTCTGCCTTGCCGCGCTGGGATTGTTCCATCAAAGTGTGCTCCATGCTGCGCAGATCGCCGAAATCAAGCCTGAAAAAAATCGCCTCGAAGTCGCCGTTGCGGCCTATGGTCCTCTTTATTTGCCGTTGCTGGTGGCGCATGAGGCCGGATACTTTTCTAAGCGCGGAGTCAACTTAAACGTCAGCCTGCTGAGCGCCACTGCGGCCGCACAGGCGCTCCTGTCAGGCAGTGTGGATATCTACCAAGGGGGCACCGCCGTGATCCATGCTAACGTGGCGGGCTCGGATGTGATCTACGTCGGTGCGTCCGTTGATCGCAGCACGCTGGTTTTGTTTGGACAAAAGGGTTTGATGACGTTCGAAAGCCTGCGCGGCAAGTCTGTTGCGACGACGTCTGTTGGTGCCTTCGGGGAAATTGCCGTGCGCAAAAGTGCCAAGGAGCGTGCCATGGAAGTCGGCAAGGACATCAAGCTCTTGTATCACAAAGGCCCGCCCGAGGCCTTGGTCACGTTTGTAGCGGCGAACGCCGACGGTCTTGTTGTGACCCCGCCGCAGAGCGAACTGGCCCGCAGCAAAGGGTTTCCAGTGATCATCGACTATTACCAGCAAGGATTTCGCGTGGTCGGGCCGGGCACCGGTGTCGCTCGATCCTTCATGCAAAGGGATCCGAACACGCTGAAGATATTTTTTATGGGCTATCTCGACGGCGTCAAACGAGCCATCGAGGATCCGTCATTTGCCCTGAAGATCAGCGGTCAGCACACCAAGATTTCCGATACCAGGGTTCTGGAAGAAGGCTATGCGGAGGGCCTGAAAGTCTGGAACAGGGACATGACCGTCGATCCCGAAGCCATTCGCGTGGTCCTCGAACAATCCACTGTTCCGAAAGCCAGCGAGCTGGATCCGAAAAGATTCTACGACAACGCTCTGATTCGCGAGGTCAATCGCGACTACGGGTCAAAGTTGTTTCCGGGAGAAGTGCGGTGATGTCTGGGTACATTGCGGCCGGGCTTTCGAGTCTTGATAACATAGAAAACGGGTTTATGGAAAAAGGAAAACGCACAAAAAAAAGTCAAAGATGGGCAAGTTTGATTGTTGCGATCTTCCTTTCCGCCTGCGCCACCTTTCAGGTAGCAGGAGATATTCAAACGGGCAGAATGGAGCTTCTCTATGGAGACCCCAAAGTGGCGCTAGCTCATTTTCAGCGCGCCGCTCAAACTGATCCCGGTTACCGGCTCAGTTATTCTATTTTTCCCGAGGGAGTATGGACTTATGTGGGACGAGCTTACTATGCTGCCGGAAATTTGCGACAGGCACGCGACGCCTTGGAGCGCGCACGTCGCGAGCATCGAGAGGACAATCTTGCCACGTTCTACCTCGGTTTGGTGCTGCTTCGGGATGGAGAGCATGAGAAGGGTCAAAAGGAGATTGAGGCGGGACTCAAGGGAGTGGTCGATTGGTATGATTACGTGGAGCTTTACCACACCGACGGTCGATTCTGGGATCCAGGTAGACAGGTCAGATCCGCCATTCAAAGGCAGCTGGCCGCGGTGAAAGGCAGGGAGATCAACGCGAAGGAGTTGATTCAGAATGTCGCTTGGCTCGGTCGTGAGATCGAAATCGAGATTGACCGAGCGAAAGACGACAAGATGCAGGACTGGATGAGGACGAACTCAGGGGGGGCGATGGGCCAATAGACCCCCGCGCCGAGGGCCGGATCCTCGGGTCCCTCGACCCTTCCTGGACATACGACGGAGGAAGATAGCGGGAGATTTTCTGGATGCTGTCGGGGAGACCGACCTTGATGGCCTGCCGAAAGGTGTGGTAGGGGAGATGACAGAAGCGGGAAAGGGAGCGCAATGAAAATAGTACTTCTCGTCGTTCTCTTCATTTTGACATTGCCGGCGGCGGCCACCTTGCAGGAGCTCGATGATTTCGCCAAAGAGATGCTCAAAAAAGAACGTCGTGAGCTCGAAGTCTGGGGAAAGGGGAGAGGCGACCCCGAACCGGAGAGAGCGTGGCAACGCGCCGAACAAACAGCGAAAGCAAATCAATCAGCCGAGCCGGTTGGATTTGGGACTATTGAGTGGGCTTCGCCGCCGGAAGCGTTAGAAAGCGTCTTCAACGCCTACGAAACAAAGAATCACGGACGGGAAAGGGCGTTTCAGGCTGGATATTCCATCGGTGACGCGCCGGTAACGGTCGATTTCAGCTACGTCGATAACAAACTAGCTAGAATATTTATCTGGTTTGAACGACGCTATCTGGATGTAGTAAGCGAAGCCTTTATAGAAAAGTATGGCAAGCCATCCAGAAGGAGTGGCGACATCATGGCATGGTCTTGGAAAAAGGTTACCGCTCTGATCGTAGGAAATAACCCAACCGGAAATGCGCTCACGAGCTCGGCGTCTTTGACAACGGCGGAGTACTCCCAATATTTGGAGCAACGAGCAAAGTATAAGGCCGCCGCCGCAGCTAAAGATCTATGACTCGCCGCGACTACGATGCTGCGCGATTCCCCATCAACCGCGTTGTAAACCACGGCAACGCCGTCGGCGTCTATTTTCAAGACCCCGACGGCAACCAGGTCGAAGTGTACTGGCCAACCGGCATTGATTGGCCCCAGCCCTTTGGCAAGCCGGTGAACCTCGAGGCGAGCGATGAGGAGATCCTTGCGGAGCTGACGTAGCCGAAAGAAAATGCGCTTGGCTGCGCCACGGCCATGCTCGGAAGCCGACTTCCCCTATCACCGTTGATCTTTGATAAACGCATATATCTTTGCCGCGGCGTCCGCACTGGAATGCCGCAAAAGAGAATAATCACGAAGGGCGTGGTCGGGACGGGCGCGCGACCCCGTCAGCCGCGTCGGGCGAGCCTTACGGCTTCCTGAATGTCGGCGATGATCTCGGGGCAACATTGCTTGGCGATTTCGAGAATGATCCGCGCTTGCTCCTCGTCGCAGAGGATATTGTAGCCTTTGAACAGCACGCCCTCGAGGGAATGATCAATGCGGGTCGCCTTGTCAATGGCCTGGTAGGCGGGAGAGTCGCTCCGAATTCGACCCCGCAATCGGTCATAGTGACGCGGCGCGACCTTAATGAATAGTTCCATGGCGCTGTCTCACTAAATTAAAGCCAATCATAAAGCCACGAACGGATCAACATCATGACTCTCCGGGCTCTGGAGATTCTCGCCCGGCTCTGCCAAAGAGGAGGGGGCTTGTTCTTGAATCCTGGATTGAATGGGTGAAAATCTAGGTTCTTGTTACAGATGACGTAAGAGCCTGGCCACTCCCATCGTCATCGATTTCCTAATCGATTTTATGAGCATGATTGAACCTAAAACTACGGACTTTTGATTCAGGCGACCCATCGGAGCGTTTGCCGCATCCAAGGCCAGCGGGTAGACTACGAGATGTGAAGGTAAAAAACAGCAACAGACCCGTCGGAAAGTCCGGCCGCAGCGCTGCGCCAAGTCTGAAAACAGACGCGCGCAAGGTGTTGTTGCTCGACGGCCACTCGCTTGCGTTCCGTGCTTTTTTCGCATTGCCGGACACACTTGTTACTTCATCCGGCCAGATCACCAATGCGGTCTACGGCTTTACCGCGATGCTCATCAAGCTACTGGCGGACGAGCGGCCGCAAGCGGTCGTAGTCTGTTTTGATAAAGGAGCGCCGCAGTTTCGGCTTGACCGCTACGTGGAATACAAAGCGAACCGTGCCGAGACCCCCGACGCGTTCCGCCAGCAGCTGCCGTTGATCCGCGAGGTGCTCGAGAGTTTGCGCATCCCCGTGGCGGAGCTCGAAGGCTATGAAGCCGACGATCTCCTCGCGACCCTGGCAAAACATTGTAGAAAGGAAGGAAGCGAGGTGATGATCGTCACCGGTGACCGGGACATCCTACAGCTGGTCCGCGACGGCGTTTTGGTCATCATGACCCGCAGGGGGATCTCCGATGTCATCCGTTACGATAGCCGCACGGTGCTGGAGCGCTATGGCGTCCCGCCGGAAAAGTGGATCGACTTCGTCGCGCTCAAGGGCGAAACTTCGGACAATCTGCCCGGCGTTCCGGGCGTCGGCGACAAGACCGCTGCCCAACTGGTCAGTAGATACGGCGACATTGAGCAAATCATCGCCCATGCGGACGAGCTCTCGCCAAAACTCCGCGACGCCGTCAAGGAGCGCGCGCATCAGGTGCGGATCAATAAAGAGCTCGGGCGCTTGCTCGACGATGTGCCGCTGGATATCGACCCGGCAACGATTCGCCTCGAAGCTTGGAATGAGGAGGAGGTCCGCAAGCTCTTCACCTCCCTCGAATTCCGTACGCTGCACGAGCGCCTGACGGAGCTTAAGATCCATGCCGCGGCGGCTCCGCCCGCGCTCGAACTCGAATCGATCTTGGAACTAGCTTCGGCAAAAGATCTGCGCGACGGCGTCGCCGTGGCGCTCGCCTGGAGTTCGGACTGGCTTGCGCTTTGTGACGGACCCGGGGAAGCGCGTATGCTGCCCTTGGCCGCGGCGATGCAGCGGCTCGCCGGCTTTCTCAAGGATGCCAAGCGGCAGAAGATCGCCCACGACGCCAAAGCGCTTTTCCGCTCGGCGCTGAGCGCGGGGGTCGAGATCCAAGGTCTGCATTGTGACACCAAGATCGCCGCCTATCTCCTCGAGCCGGGCTCCGCGCCGGGATACACGGTCAGAGATACGGTCGGCCGTTACCTCAGGGTTTCCATCGATGACGAAAAGCCCGAGTTGCAAGCGGGCGAGCAGGCCAGTCTGGCTTTCGGCGCCGACGAGAGGCGCCGCGTCGCCCGGGAAGCGGTCGCGATACAGGCGGTCGCCCCGGTTCTAGAGGAGCATCTCCGCAATCAAGGCCTCTGGGAGTTGGCGACGGCGCTGGAGTTCCCTTTGGTCGAGGTGCTCGCGCGCATGGAGCACAACGGAATTCTCGTCGATCGCAGTTACCTTGAGAAGCTGAACGCCGACTTCGGGCAGAAAATGGCAACCCTTGAGCGCACGATTCAGCAGCTCGCGGGAGAGAACTTCAACGTGAACTCCCAGCCGCAGCTCCAGCGCATTCTCTTTGAGAAGCTGGCCCTGCCGAAAACTAGAAAGATCAAGACCGGCTACTCCACGGACGCCGCGGAGTTGGAGAAGATCGCCGGCGCTCATCCGATCATCGCTTCGCTGCTCGAATACCGGGAGGTGTCGAAGTTGAAGAACGGCTTTACGGAGATGTTGCTGGCGCTCATCGGTCCCACGACGAATCGAATTCACACGACCTACGAGCAGACGACAGCGGCCACGGGACGACTGTCGTCGACGGCGCCCAATCTGCAAAACATCCCGATTCGCGGCGAGCTGGGGCGCCAGATCCGCCGGGCCTTTATGGCGCCGCCCGGCCACGTGCTGCTCTCGGCTGATTACTCGCAGATCGAACTGCGGGTGCTCGCGCACCTTTCTGAGGATGAGGCTTTTCTCCAGGCGTTCGCACAGGGACACGACTTTCATGCGGCGATCGCCGCTAAGGTCTATGGCGTCGCTTTGACGGACGTGACGCCTGCGATGCGCAACCAGGTGAAGCAATTCTCCTACGGAATCGCCTATGGGATGTCGACATACGGAGTTGCGCAAAGACTCGGCGTCGAAATGGAGAAGGCGGCGAGCTTTATCGAAGCCTATTACGCTCAGTTCCCCAAAGTGAAGGAGTTTCTCTCGTCCCAGGTCGAGAAGGCGAAGATCGACGGGTTCACGACGACCATGTTCGGTCGCCGCCGCTACCTGCCGGAACTCCGCTCCTCGAATTACAACCTGCGGACGTTAGGCGAGCGCATGGCGCTCAATGCGCCGATTCAAGGGAGCGCCGCCGACATCATCAAGAGGGCGATGATTCGCGTCGACGCCGCCCTGCGCAGGGAGCCGCTTGCCAAGATGCTCCTGACCGTGCATGACGAGCTCGTCTTCGAGGTGCCCACGGAAAAGCTTGAGCGTGCTCGGGCGGTCATCGAAGAAGGGATGACCAAAGCCGCGGACCTCCAGTGCGGCCTTACCGTGGAGGTGCATACCGGAATGAATTGGGCCGAAGCGCACGCTTGAGCACGGAATGCTTCAAAGTAGGGGCCAAACCGGCCCAGCGAGTAGTAGCCCCGAAGGAAAGGGAGCGTCAGAGAGGCCTTATTGCAGCCGGTAAAAATTTTTTTTGACATTCGCCTGCAACGCGGATATTAGCTGGGAACGTAATCTTTAAGCGTTAACAAACTCAGCAAAACAATTGGCAAGGTGTAGGAAGGAGGTATTTGACGATGACCAAAGGCGACCTCATTAATGTAGTAGCTAGGGCGGCAAAGATGAGCAAGAGAGGAGCGGAAGGTGCCATCAATGCAACCTTTGATGCTCTGGCCCGAGCGATCAAGAAAGACAAACGATTTCAGGTGCCAGCGTTTGGTACCTTTTCGGTAAGAGCGCGAAGGGCGAGAGTAGGGAGGAATCCTCGGACCGGCGAAGTCATCAATATCAAGGCGAGTCGAACGGTTGGATTTAAGCCGGCACCCGGCTTAAAAAAGGGCCTCTAGAAGTAGCCCTGACTTCAGTCAATCAAACTATCGAGCCTGGGTGAGGATGAGTTGAGTTCTTACCGGGCTTCGATCACCGCTGCGGTGTGCGACGCCTTGCGTCCATTCACTTATTCACAGCAGTGGATACTGAGCCACCTTAACCTAAGCGGCTGATTTTAAATGTTTTTAGTTTTATTCGATCCCGCTGGTATGGCCGCTTATCAACAGCGGAGAGATCGCAAGAAACTCAGTCGGATAAGTATGTGAAAATCTATGTTTTCCAGAACCTTGGCTCGCAGTTCTTGTCTTATGCTTTAACCCCAAATTGTTCGTTATTCCGAGCTTGTGTCCAAATATTTTGACACCTATCCTGTGGGTGTCACGCCCTACTTTTTTCCGAAAATACAAAAATAGGCGTTATTGTCGAACTGTTGAGGCGGCTTTGTAGTAGCCTAGCCTCCAAGCTTTAAACAGCCAGCGCAAAGAAGAAGACAAGCGACGAATGTTTCTGGGGAGGTATTTGAAAAGCCGGTCCAAGCAAATCGTGATTGCCGCGGGATAAATCTGTGTCAAGGGACCCACTCGAGAATTGACCTTCACAAGATAGCGTTTGAAATGGCCTCGGGGCCCGCCGACGTCGATGTTCCACTTCTCACGAATATGGCGATAGCTCGCCATCACCGCAGGGATATCCCACTTCCACATGTGAAATTGCGCGTCCACCAAGTTTTTGATCACATGGGGATAATAGAGATGTACGACAGATTTCGGCTCGAACATCATCTTGCAGCCTGCTTGCGCGAGAGTGAGCCCCGAATCGATCTCGCCTCCTTCTCTCAAGTGTTCGTCGTAGACCCCGAGACGCAAAGCCGTATCTACAACAAACAGCTGACAGTGGAGTTCGCCAAAATCCACGTCGCGGCGCAATAAATTAGTCGTTTCACAAACCTTTTGACCGTGAAACCTCAGCTCCATGCTGCCGAAGGCTTGACCATTCTCACGGGTGATGAAAAGATCGTTGCCTGCGGTGTGTATGTGGTCGTCCTCCTCGAGCACGAGAGGGACTGCCAGGCTTGCCCCGGTTTCCTGCTGGCACTCGATCAGAGGCGTGAGCCAGTTCGGCCGCACAAAGACATTTGTGTCTAGGCAAACGGCGAGGCGGGTCTTTGTTTCCCGTAATCCAAGATTGCGCGCCTCGGCAGTGTTTAGGAATTTTGGTTTGAAGATCAAGCGTGCCTTACCTGAAAGTTTGGCTTCGAGGTTTTTCGTGATCTGGTCGGGCGCGCCTCCCATGACGACGATGAGTTCAAAAGGTTCCGGGGTATTGTTAAACAGATGGGTGAGGCATTCCTCGGTAACAGAGAAGAGATCTCGCGGCGTTAAGATGATGGTGCAGCGCTCGTTAGATCTCGCCTGGGGCGTTTGACTCTCGGGTTGCTGACGCAGATTCATCTCGGCTTGAATTCCTTCTAGGTTAGACCTTTGGCTTCCAACTATATAACTATAGAACAGCGACGCAAATTCGCAAAGGATAATTTTTGGCGCTCTTAAGTCTCCCATGAGAAGCGTTTCAAGAGTGCCTCAGGATAAGTGCATGAAGCACTTATCGGGATTGAGTCTCTAAGATCATTTCGGCGTTTTATGATCCGGCCGGAGTTTAGAAAAGCGCTGGAAGGCCAGCAGCAGATCCTGGCTTTGCTATGGACGTTTTTTTTCTGTGGCATCTTCGTCTATCTGTGGCTTACAGAGTTTGTTCTGCGCAGCTCCGGATTCTCAGCCGGCTCCTCTGTGGCTGAGACGGTCAGAATAGTTCTATGGCTGCTTGCCTTGATCGATCTGGGCACTTTTGTGTGGTGGAGAAAACGGTTTCTGACCCAGGAAGCGATTTTGGGAGGCTCGAAGAAATACACGACCCTTCAAGTCTTGCAAGAGCACAAAACTCCAATTGAGGAGCGGGCCGCGCAAGTTGCCTCTTCGTACGTCACCAGCAAGATCGTAGGCTTCGCCATCCTGGAAGCCACGGCTGTTTACGGCTTTGTTTTGGCGTTGATTGGCGGGTATATCAGGGATCAGTATCTGTTTTCCCTTGCCAGCGGGGTGCTGTTACTCTTTGAATTTCCCTCCAAGGCATTCCTCGAAAAGATCCTTAGAAAGATCGAAGCGCCCGGGTAAGAAGCCAGCTGGAGCGACGGACCTTGCAGTGGAGCGGTCCCTACCTAATTTCCGCCATTCGATTGCCGAACGGTAATGGTCCCCAATGGGCATTCATACACGACGTCGTCCGCGCCTTTCTTTCGTTGCTGTTCTCGGACATAGCGTAGCCGGTTCTGGAACCAAGTGTTTTTCGGCCAGCCGCTGCCGTTGCTTTGTGGGGCAAAGTCATCTTGTTGTTGATGACGGTTCTGGAACCAAGTACCCTTCGGCCAACCCCCGCCATTACCTTCTGGGGCAAAGTCATCGTGTGGTTGATATGGATCCTGCCTCAGCCTGTTTTCCTCAAAGAAAATTCGCGAGCTCATGGTCATCTCCTCAAGCGAACTTTCTGCTGACGCTTTTCTGTTGGGAAAGTCTTCCTCCCTCCGTTCACCTCACATTTCATTGTCAGCAATCTCGATGTTGGGAAAGGTTATGTCCTTGTGTATATCGACATAGTAAATGCGCGGGACATCTGTCAAGAGCCTTTATCTTTTACAGTTTAACTTAGCTTCTGTTGGTTTAATCCCTGGCGCTTCGTAGCTGATCAGTTCTTCCAGGCAGGCTCTGCCACAGGGTTCTGGAGCGAAGCGCTGTGGCTGCTGACCTCCTCTTTGACTAGCTCCAAGTAAACGCTGCCGAAGAAGGACTGGCTTTGCAGTTTGAGAGGGAGCCTCCGATAGTCGGCGGAGATCCAGACGGTCGCCCGACGCATTCTATCGGCGTGGCGGGAGTTGGTGAGATTCTGCATTCGGGCAGCCATTCGATAGGCGTCAAAGGTGCCGACTTTCGTCGTTACCCGTTCCAAGGCAACGACGTCGAGCGTCACAAGGTAGCGGTTTTTGCCGCCGAAAGCATAAAAACGCAGTTGATCGCCGACTTTGAGATCGAGGCTGCGAACCAGGTACGTCGCCGTAATACTATCGAGCGTGTCGCCGGAATCGATTTCAAAGCGCGAGATCTCTTTCCCTCTCAGGCGCGCGACGGTCCATTTTTTCTCCGTCTGATTGTAGAGTGCATTTGTGTCGGTCGTTCGGCTGTTTTCTCGCTGCCGAAAGACAAATTGTTTGGGCCAGAAGGTTCCAGCCTCAAAAACCGACTGGATGGAATCCCTCATCCTCCAAACGAAATCGGGGCCCTTCTGGGTTCTGGCCTCGACGTCCACTTGAAAGACTTTCTTTCCGTCAACCCACAGGGGCGATGTTCGGACGTCGGCCGTGGCCAGCGGCATGCCGTTCCAGAGTCCGACCGAAAACTCAGTGGCGGTAAGGATTTTTTAATCTCGGCAATCTTGATGCGGAAAAGATGGGAGGTAGTCCGGGTTTCGCGCGCATGGCACTGTGCAGTTTGATGTGTAGGCTTAGCCAGACAGGCCAGCGGGAAGGCCAAGCAAAAGGAAAAACTAAAGGGAAAGAGTGGCAGAAGGGGTAGAGAAGTTAAGACGTCACTTCCACTCGTCGACTGAGATGGTCTTCTGGTAGGTGCAGCCCATGATCCGCCAGTACGGGTTGGTCTCGCCGCCGACGACGACTACGTGAATATCTTTTTGAAGAAACATCTGGATCGGCTCATCCGGCGCTGCTTTGAGCCTCGCGGCCCATGGCTCTTCTCCGAACGTCGCTCGCGGATAGATGTAGTTCTGGGCGAGCTGATAGTCCCAGAACTGGCCCGCCGGCATGCGCGCGTTGTCGTCGATCCACGCGATCAGCTTCTCCTTGGTGTCGAACCTGCCGCGGTCGATGAACATCCGCGCGGTGAGTGGGTCGAGCAGTAACGTCGGCGGCGTGCGCGGATCCAATCCGCGCAGCATGTTGCAGACGTGCTCGCGCCAATGCTTCTCGCGCAACCCCAGTGAGAAGGCGGTCGAGCGGCAGCCGGTGAAGAGGCTGACGGCGCTGTCGGTCGGCTTGAACCCATGCTGCACGTGGAAGGGTTCCCATGGGCTCCGCTCCTCGTTCTCGCCGAACGTCATGCTGCCGTAGGCGTAGCCGTTGCCCTGCGATCCCATGTAGGTGTGGCCCGGCACCGAACCGCCCTGCAGGTTCTGTGAAAGCAAGCCGTAGGCCCGCCCGATCGTGGTGTTGGCATGGTTGTATGGCGCCATAGCGCCGGTCCCGCAGTTCATCCCGAGCTGGTGGCGGATTGGTCCGTTGACGACCGCCATGCTGGCCATCGAGCTGGTCGAACTCCCGCGCGCGCTTACCCCGCTCGCCGCCAGCGCCAGGATCACCGGGAAGTATTCCGGCTGGGCGCCGGCCATCACCGCGTTGACCGCGACCTTCTCGACTGTATATTCCCAATATTCGCGGAAGTCGGTGGGACGCATGTGGCCGACCACTTCGTCCGGCTTGCGACTCGTGTGCGCCACCATCGCTGCCACGCGCTCCTCGGTCGGAAGGATAATCGGGAGCTGATCGGTCCAGTGGTTCTCCTGGAAGAGACGGTTGAGCTCCTCGTCGCTCGCCGGCTCGACCCAGCGGGGAGTCGAGCGCTCGAATATAGTCTCCTTCAGCTCTCCCTCGCCGAACGGCGCTGTGAGCCCCTCGATGACCTCCCGCATCACGGGCCGGCCCGTGATGGGGTCGTTGCCGTCGACATAGGCGCGCAGCTCGCTGGGAGACTTGCCGATCACCGGCTGAGGGACGAACACTTGCCGCATGTGGGGCATGCCGTTGGCGCGCGCCACCGACCGCACCACCCACTGGAAAACGGCAGTGTGCACGGCGACCGTCGGGACGCCGTAGTCATGGTCGATTCTCATCCCGTGCGCGGCGACCGCCGGCGCGCAAGTACTTCAGTGGCCGACGCCGATGACCGCGCCGTCGCCGTTCGCCTTGATCTCTTCCCAGGTCGCCGGGTCGTCCTTCAGATAGACGCTCGAGATGCGCTTGAAGACCGTTCTGACGCTGGGCATTCGGTCATGAAACCAATTTTGTATCTCCATCAGTAGAAGCTCTGAGTCGTCAAAACGGCAGTCCACTAGGTAGATAGTCTTGCCGTCCAGCTGATCGAGCCGCGGCGATAGGGACTGGTAGGTCACCTTCGGCGGGTAACCCATCGGGTTCAACACTCTGATCTTATCACCTCTTGCCATCGTGACCCTCCTGCTCTCTTCTGAACGGGCTTTCAACATATTCTGCGGTAGGGAGCGCTGTCAAACGTATGATGGATCCATCCTCTTTCATGACATGGACGAGCGGGACAGGGGAGCGTGAGAGATGCTCGCCTCCGGCCTTGCTCCCAAGTAGCTGCCGTTCGAGGCAGCCCTCAGGGGAAGTTGGAGGTCTGTCTTGAATCTTGAATTGGAGAGCTGAGAAGCGATGTCACGCGGTAGCGGGGCTAAAGGATTTCTTCTACCGGTGGACTCCAAAAATGGAGATTTCCTTCAATTCGTAAACGCCTCCTTTATTGATAATCGTGAAGCCGTCAAACCAGTCTGCATGGGCGCGGTCGAGAGTCCGGATGATCTCTTTGTCGTCCAACAATACCACCATTTCGCCTTCAGCTGCGCGGCGCCACTCAATGATGTGCAGATTCCCGTCTTCCACATTGACACTCCGGTCAAATGTCTCAATGACCGCGGAACGGCCTGGCGCAACTCGCAGCAGGCTTATGGACGACCGGTTTGCAGACTCGTAGGCCAGGCGATATCCCGAGTCTCGTTCGTCACTCAGGTAAGGCCCAAATTCAAGCCGGTTATCGCCGTCGGGGTACCCTCCAAATTTCAGCTGCAGCTTCACAGCAAAGGCGCTGCTC
>VBLN01000474.1:0-357 GCA_005878685.1 Deltaproteobacteria bacterium
GGTTCTCGACCTGCAATGGCTCTGTGGACTCAGGTTCGCTCATGGTTCTTCGAGCTGCTGATGAGAGTCTTACCTACTCGCTGAGTCACGCTGTCTATGCAGGTACATGTGAACGAAAAAGTTGTAGAAGGAAGAGACCGTATGCTCCTCGATGTTTGGGAGACCCTCCGCCGTTTCATACTCCAGGGTTAACTTCATTCCTCGTTTGTAGAGCTTGCGCATGCGTGTGCGTTTGCTGTCGACGTACGCCCCGACGGTGCGCAAGATCTGAGACAGATTATAGAAGTCCGGCATCCCATTGGGATCACGGCGCTTCGACTGTCCCTCCTGTTCCAGCCGCTGAACATCCTCCGGCGT
>VBLN01000474.1:428-4892 GCA_005878685.1 Deltaproteobacteria bacterium
TCGACATCAAAATCTTCAAAATGCCACACATCCATCGCCTGACCTACGGCTCGGAGCGTTTGGGCATATGCGGACGTAAAAGCCATAGCAGATAAAACTTAGGCTCAAACACCGGTCCACTGGAGGTCCCTGCCAGCAATTTCCGCGACCCTCAGTGGATGCAAAATCGTACTTATTCCATACATCATAGCCGAAAAGTGATGCTCACGACAATAACAAAATTAGCGATGAGACCCGCCAAGGTATTGAAAGCTTTTTGGAGCTAGATCAACCGCCTAAATGCCGATGCTTGCCGGCGTACAGTCCCGATTGCCGTACAAAGAGATTCAGTGTCATCGAGATTCTCTAATATGACGCGGGCACCCGCTCTTTCTAAAGAGGCTCGTCCATAGGGCCCCGTGGTCACGCCGATAAATTCGCAACCGGTGGCCAGGGCTGCCTGCACGTCTCTGGGAGTGTCGCCGATCAGAACCGTAACGTCCGGCGCCTGGCCGAAAAGCTGAGCGAAGCGGGCGCGGGCTGCAGGCGGAAGAATCTCCCTCAATTCGCCATCTTCGGAAAAAGCGCCGCAGGCAAACTGGCCAAAGTCCAAACCGGCGGATTCCAGCTTAATCCTTGCTGTCGCTTCGGTTGAACCGGTGAGCAGTCCAATCACACAGCCAGGAATGGACCGGGCGGCCTGTACTGCACGGCTCGCTCCCGGGATCTCGCTTGCCTGGTGATGTCTCAACTCCAACGCAAGGTTCCGCGCGTAAATCTCGAACGCGAGATCCCGGCGGCGCTCGAAGTCTTGGCAACGGATATCGAGACGCCGCACGACCTCCGTCATGATGGCTGCGTCTGTCAATCCCGAGACTTCCTCCGCAGCAAAGATAGGACAGGCAACACCGAACACTTCTTGAAACGCTGCGGAGAAACACTTTCCGGCAGCCACGCCGCAATCTACCAGAGTGCCGTCGATATCAAACAACACCAGAGTGTTAGGAGCTTCGGGCACAAGGAGAGTTCTGCGTTTTAAATCTTGAGTCTTGAGTTGAAACTGTTCCTTTAGACGGCCAGGGAGATGGCTGCCAAACTGGCCGAAGAATTTCTCAATATCCGGAATCTCGGGTTGCCACGGCCCAGGATCGACCTTCAGTAACTCTCTGACATCCTCGCCCTGGACCGTGAGGCCTTTGGTATCGAGGTCACCGTCATTGGGCAAAAGCCCGATCGGAGTTTTTCTGGCGCCAATCGAGCCCTCGAGCCGCTCACATATCCACTTGAGCACACGGCTGTTCTCACCAAACCCCGGCCACAACCATTTGCCTTGCGGGCTTTTGCGAAACCAGTTGACGTAGAAGATCCGCGGCGCTTTGCCCCCCAGTCGATCCCCCATTCCCAACCAGTGCTGGAAATAGTCCGCCATGTTGTAACCGCAGAACGGCATCATGGCAAAGGGATCCCGTCGCAGCACCCCTACCTTGCCGATAATGGCAGCTGTTGTCTCCGAGGCCGCCGTTGCGCCGAGAAAGACTCCGTGATCCCAGTCGAATGCCTCGGTTACCAACGGCACCAAATTGGAGCGGCGGCCGCCGAAGATAAAGATGTCGATCGGAACGCCTTCGGGTTTCTCCCAGTCACTGCAAATGGCCGGACACTGAGCCGCTGGAGCCGTAAAGCGAGCATTGGGATGGGCGGCTGGCTCCTTACTGTTAGGAGACCAGTCGCGGCCCTTCCAATCGATGAGATGCGTCGGTGGAGCGCCATTCAACCCCTCCCACCAGACATCACCATCATCAGTGAGAGCACAGTTCGTGAAGATGACGTTTTTCTTCAGCGTGTCCATCGCCATCGCATTAGATTGATACGAAGTACCAGGAGCCACGCCGAAAAAGCCGGTCTCTGGATTGATGGCCCGGAGCCGGCCATCAGGACCGATCTTCATCCAACAGATGTCTTCGCCGATGGTTTCACATTTCCACCCGGGAATGGTCGGAACGAGCATTGCCAGGTTGGTCTTGCCGCACGCGGAAGGGAAAGCGGCGGCGACATGATACTGTTTTCCTCGCGGGCTGGTGAGCCGCATGATCAGCATGTGCTCCGCCATCCAACCTTCACGCCTTGCCATGGCGGAGGCGATGCGCAACGCCAGACATTTCTTTCCCAGCAAAGCGTTGCCGCCGTAGCCCGAGCCGAAAGACCAGATTAAGTTCTCCTCAGGAAAATGGCTGATGTATTTCTTTTCCATCGGGGCGCAAGGCCAGGAGGAATCCTTTTGGCCCTTTGCTAAAGGCGCGCCGATGGAGTGCAGGCAGGGGATGAAATCGCCGTCAGCGCCGAGGGATTCGACCACTCGGGTCCCGACCCGGGTCATGATGTGCATGTTGCAAACGACATAGGGACTATCCGTAATCTCCACGCCAATCTTCGCGATGGGCGACCCGATGGGACCCATGGAAAATGGAATGACGTACATCGTGCGACCCCGCATGGAGCCGTCGTAGAGGCCCGTCATGGTCTGTTTGAGTTCTTCAGGATCAATCCAATTATTGGTCGGACCCGCCTCCTCTTTGCTTGCGGTGCCGATGTAGGTGCGATCTTCCGTCCTCGCCACGTCGCTCGCGTCCGAACGGAACAAGAAGCAGTCGGGGCGCTTCTTCAAAGGAACACCCACGCCACTCGCGATCATTTGAGCCATCAAGCCGTCGTATTCCGGCTTGCTTCCATCGCACCAATGAATCGCATCGGGCTTGCATAAGCTCGCCACGTCGCGAACCCAACTGTTTAGCTTCTTGTTCCTTACTACATAGCCCATACAAATCACCTTCTTATAAGAATTCGACCCTCGAGGTCAATATCTTAAGTATTTTAAGTTAGAAAGATACTGAAAATCTAACTACTTCGGCGTTCATGTCAGCCGCTANNNNCCAGTATGCCAAAACCTTCAAAAAATCAATCCTAGACCGGGCCTTCGGCCTCGTGCGATGGGCTCAAAATTCGGGAGGCTTCGTCCAATGCCTTGTGGCTTCCTAAGAGCACCAAAATATCACCCGATCCAAGAAGGAAATCCGGTCCGGGGTTGTAGATCGATTCTCCCCCTCGCACGACCGCAATCACGGTTACCCCGGTGCGCGAACGGAGCTCGATCTCCTCAAGGCTCTTTCCGATGGCCGGAGAATTTTCAGTGAGCAAAAAAGTATCGGTGGTGGTCCCCGCCAAGAATTGGCTTAGCTCATCTAACCTCTTGCCTTGGAGTTGCAAGCCCCGCAGGATCCCGTAATGCTCTTTTCGAATAAGCTCCACTTGAAGGGCGATGACGTTGCGCGGGATATGATATTGTTGCAGGACGCGGGCAAAGATCTCGACAGAGGTCTCAAACTCTTCTGGAATCACCTGATTTGCGCCCAGACGATAGAGGCGCTCGATCTCCGCCAAATAGCGCGTGCGCACGATAAGATAAAGATCCGGTCTTAGGCGCCGCGCCTGCGAGACGATGCGCGCGGTGGCCACCGGATCTGAGACGGCGATGACAAGAACCCGCGCCTGGCCGATATTTACCCTGTGCAGAACCTCCGGGCGAGTGCCGTCGCCAAAAGAAATCGGTTCCCCAGTGTTCTTTGCCAAACGCACCAGGGCGGGATCCATGTCCAAAATTTCATAGGTTATGCCGACTTCTTTCAGAACTCGGCTAAGGTTCTGCCCGTTCAAACCATATCCCACGACGATTACATGCCCCCCGCCGGAGTTCTCGGCCGCCACTTCTGCATCGTGATCGGCCAGAGGAACGCGAACTCTCTCCAAGCTGAACCCCAACCGATGGCTCCACTGAATAAGAAACGGAGTCGCAATCAAGCTTAAGATAGAAGCGGTTAAGAATATCTGGCCGCCACTTTCGGTCAATAGCCCATGTTCCCTCCCGGCTTGGGCGAGGACAAAAGAGAACTCGCCCATTTGCGCAAAGCTCAGTCCGAGTATCAAGCCGAGCCTTAAGGAGCTGTAAAGCCACCAAAAGATCAGAAGAATCAAGCCGGCTTTTATGACGATCAGCGAGAGGAGCGTCACCAGGTGAGTAAGGACATCAGCCAAAACAAAACCCAGATTGAGGAGCATTCCAATCGACATGAAGAATACCCCGCTAAAACAGTCTCTCAAAGGCAGCAAGTCGGATACCATCTGGTGGCTATACTCCGATTCGGAGATGAGAAGTCCAGCGACAAACGCTCCGAGCGCGAGAGATAACCCAAACTGCGAGGTCAACCAGGCCGTTCCCAAAGAGATAAATAAGATGAACAGCGTAAAGATTTCTCGGTTCCTCAATAGGACCACATGGTGCAGGAGTCGGGGCAATATATACCGCGCCCCAACAATGATTAAAAAAACTGCAAATAGCGCCTGGACCAATGCCCGGAGCAGAGCAGAGACGGCAACCGATCCAGAAGAACCCAACGCGGGAATCAGCAGCATCATCGGAACCAGGGCGAG
>VBLN01000474.1:4908-6477 GCA_005878685.1 Deltaproteobacteria bacterium
ATCCGGCCATGAAGAGCATTCATTTCTCCACGCTCACTGTAAATTTTTAGAATGACGGCAGTGCTGCTGTTCGAAACCAAAAAGCCGTAGAAGAAACCGGTGGCCAACGGAACGTCAAGGTAAGCGGTGACGGCCGCCACAACCAAGACCGTGAGAAGAACCTGGAGTAATCCCGCCCAAATGGCATAGCCGCGCACTGAAGCGATTTGCGCCAAAGACATCTCGAGACCGATGGTGAAGAGCAAAATGATGACGCCGATATTCGCGATGGTCCCTACTGTCTGGATGTCGCTGACTAACTTCAGCCCATGAGGCCCGATGACCACCCCGGCTAGAAGAAACCCGACAATGGCGGGAACGCCCAATCTTTGAAAGACAAAGACTATCGAGATTGTCACCGCAAGGATGACCAGGAGTTCTCTTAGGATGACAAATTCAGACATAGAAAGGATGGGCTCAGGCGGGCCTGAGGAGTTGCGGCGCCTAGCGGGCCTTGTGTTCTGCTGTGACTACGGTGTGGATCCCGCCGCGCACGTTGAAATCTCCCACCACTGTCATAGCCCTGGGACGACAGGCCGCAGCCAAGTCGTCCAGAATGCGATTGATGACGTCCTCATGGAACGCCCCTTCCTGACGGAAGGACCAGAGATAGAGCTTTAAGGATTTAAGCTCGATGCATAGCTGGTCCGGCACATAACGAATCCGAATCGTCGCAAAGTCCGGCTGACCGGTGCGCGGGCAGACGCAGGTAAACTCCGGACACTCCATACTGATTTCGTAATCCCTTTCAGGCCGGGGATTGGGAAAGGTTTCCAGTTGTCTAGTCGGCTTGGTTGGCATGGTGTTATTGTAACCGAGGACCTGGCAAATTCAAATCAACTTGGCGCGGCAGGGATTGCTATCAAATGGTAAGTGCCGCGCTGAACCATTATTGACACAGTCGCCTTTGATCAGATAGGGATTCTAAATGATCGAACTGACCGCAACAGACCTCATCTACCGAGCGAACTGAGAGAATGAGTAACGGCAAGCAACGACACTCCGGTCGCCTGCGAGAATGGCTTATCCAAGGGTTCAATCAAGCGGAGGACACGGTTTATGTTGGCCTGGGGCTGCTCCTTGCAGTCACCGCATTCGCGCTTCTTATCACTGAGATTTTATATTTCGGGCGGTACGTACGGAAAACATCGTCTTCTTACTCGACCGGATCCTGCTTATCATAATACTTGTGGAAGTCCTGTATACGGTCCAGGTCTCTTTCCGTCAACATATCCTACAGCCAGAACCCTTTCTGGTCGTCGGAATGATTGCAGTCACCCGACGCATTCTCGTATTGACTGCGGAACTGTCAAATTTGGCCCAGGAAAACGAAACAGGCTTCCGCAATGCGATGATCGAGCTTGGTCTGCTGACGCTTCTAATTGTGGCTCTGGTCCTTTCGCTGCGCATGTTGCGGCAACGGGATCGTGGGACCACCGACCAGGCATAATCCCTCTGCCAGCTTCTTAAAGGTGGGAGAGATACTTCGAATCCCAACCCAGCTGTAAACCCGACTCCATGGCCGTAGGG
>VBLN01000475.1 GCA_005878685.1 Deltaproteobacteria bacterium
GAAATTTTCCCCGAGCTGGATCATCTTCATTTCCGTTTCCTGAAGCTCAACCGCCGCACGACAGGAAACCCCGGCGCGCAGGATTGGCTCGACTTCTTGGATCAGACCGAAATTCATTCGACGGTGCTCTATCCAACCTCCGGCCTCGCGGTCGGCCGGATCGTCGCTCCGGAATGGGCCGTGCTGGCGTGTCGGGCTTACAACAATTGGCTCTACGAGCGGTTCCTAAGAGTCAGCCCGCGGCTGAAGGGTATGGCGCTCATCCCCATCCAGGACGTTGACGCCGCGGCGGAAGAGCTGCGTAGAGGCGTGAAGGAACTCGGAATGTTGGGCGGCATGCTGCCCTCGAACGGAGAGGGCATCAACGGCCACCTGGGCGCGAAGGTTTACTTTCCGATTTATGAAGCAGCGGAAAAACTCGGTTGCTCGTTGGCGGTCCATGTTGGTTGCCTGCATCGTCTCGGGCTCGACGCCTTCAGCGCCTACTATCCCGCGCACGCGTTGGGCCATCCGTTCGGGCTCATGATTCAAGCGGCGGCCATGATGGCGCACGGCGTGTTTGACCGTTTCCCGAAGTTGCGAGTCGCCTTTCTCGAAGGAGGAGCGACCTGGGTTCCTTTTTTCCTCGACCGGCTCGATCGCTCCTATCACGAAGGACACATGCAAACGGATCTGCAAGGAGAGCTTCTCGGCGGACTAAAGAAAGGCGAAAAGGCGAGCGCGTGTTTCAAGCGACACCTTCACGAGGGAAGAGTCTTCGTGGGATTTGATTGCGATGATGATGGGCTTGGCACTGCGATACAAAAAGCCGGTCGAGGCTCGTTTCTTTTCGGAAGCGACTTTCCCCACGAAGTGTTCAGCGCCAAGAAGTGTCGCCATGAGATCGATGAGCTGCTCGCCCGCGAGGACCTCTCGAAGGAAGACAAAGAGGCCGTTCTAGGAGGCAATGCCCTGAGGCTATACGCTCCCGCTGGCGAAATGTAGGACCGGCCCGAGCCGTATTTTCCCCCCTTATTCACCCCTTAGTTTTGTGTGGCGGTGACGCTTTATGGCACGACGGATTTGTGGAGAAGCCACGGAAATGAAGTCCGACGGCAATCACGGCGGCGCCTTGAATCTGGCAACTCCCTGAACAGTCGAGGTTTTTCCACCTGCAGGTGCGCCAAGGATAACCCTGGTCCCAACCTTGCGTATCCTCATTTTGGCTCTAAGGGGGAGCGCTATGCACAACACGATACTGGTGGTCGAAGATAACCCGGACTGTAGTGAGATTGTCCGTTTTCAACTGCTCCAGATGGGTTACAAGGTGATCGAAGCCAAAGACGGCCTGGAAGGAGTCGAAAAAGCCATCTCCGAGGATCCCGATCTCATTCTCATGGATTTGGGACTTCCAAGGCTCAACGGTATCGAGGCAACACGGCGGCTGAGCGCGGATGACCGCACCAGGCGTGTACCGATCATTGTTCATACGGCGTGGCAGGGCGAAGGACCCGCGCAGGCTCCGGACGCGGAGTCTTGGCCAGAGTATAAAATTGGATAGCGTGCGCGCTTCACTTGTTCAATGGCAGAGCAAACAACGAGGACGGGAATTTTGGCATCGACACATCAGGTGACCTGCATCGAGAAGGGTGACGGCCACAATCCATATGAACGGGTTCGGTCCATTGGCGGCGTCAATTATGATGAGACTCGCTGGAAGCTGTCACAGCAAGAGGCGATAGCTGGGATCGAGAACGACCAGTGGTCTTTCTATGTGCAGACAGATAACGCGCTCGTCTGGCTGATAGTGGCCACGAGCGCACAAGGCTACCAATACCTGAAAACCAAAAACGACGGCGAGCAACCAGATACCCTTCTAAGCCTCCCTGAGTGTCCCTAAGGGCACGTTGCGCATCTGCGGACCGGGGGGGGGCCTGCTCCATAAATTCCACGGCGACGGTTACGATCCCGATCACGAACACGGCCAGCCGCATCCGATCACAGGTGAATCCTTCGATCTAGTCACTTTTTGACTCCACGCCTTCGCCTGGGCTGGATTTACTCCAGCCGGGCCTTTTACTAAAAAAGAAACTAAAAGGTTTGGTTGGGTAGCAAAGGGACGGGCGACGTTCGACTTGAACCTTTCCTCGAGAGCGGTGTATCTTTGGCGTGCTGCTCTCGTCAGGCAGCGAGAACCCCAAGGAGGTCAAGCATGCGTGTAGTAAGATTTCGCGATTTGCCGGAAAAGCCCATGGACGGAGCCACACCCATTGCTGGATGGACTGGAGGACCGGTAAGCCGAACCCGGCAGACGATTGTCGGGGACGGGGATTCCGATAACTATCGCTGTAGCGTCGTGAACTTCCGCGCAGGCGCCACCACCGGATGGCATACGCACAACTGCGACCAAATCTTGGTGGTCACGGCCGGCAAGGGCATGGTCGCGACCGAGAAGGAAGAGCGTGAGATAACCGTCGGCGATGTCGTGCACATCAAGGCAGGCGAGCGGCACTGGCATGGCGCCAAGGCGGACGCGCCGATGTCGCATATCACCGTTACGACTGTCGGCAGTCTGGTCACACACGGATAATTTTACTCTGGTTGGTCGGCAGATCCAGTTGAGGCTTTGCCCAGGGTTAGTTTTTGGCACCCAGTAAAGCGGAAAGGAGCCTTAAGCCCTTTAGTCCGGCAGATAATCAATATTAAGGAGGCAGCTATGGCAAAGATTCGTCATCTGGCTATTCGGACAGAAGATACCGGAAAACTGGCGTCCTTTTATATGGACGTCTTCGATCTCAAACTACTTCACAAAGGTAAGGAAGAGGGGGGAGCCATTTTCCTTACCGATGGTTATTTCAACCTCGCCATTCTTCCCAACCGCGAGCAGCAATCGCCGAACGGCCTCTACCATTTCGGCTTTGAGGTGGAAAGCGGCGAGGCGATCGTCGAAAAGATGAAAAAACTCAATTACGCGAAGTTGCCCAAGTCGCGGCCCGACGGGCGACCGTTTGCCGAGACCCGGGCTTCGGATCCGGATGGCAACT
>VBLN01000077.1 GCA_005878685.1 Deltaproteobacteria bacterium
TACATATCTAGGCCCGGACGCACTACATCCATACAGCAAAACGAGTAGCACGGCAGTAAGGAAGCTTCTCCACATTGCTGTATTTTTAACTTTCCGAAACGAGTTGCGTAATCATTGCCTCGTGGCGTCAACGATTCCGTGAACCGAAGTCCCGTGTCAGGCTAGGGGAGGTCGAGGATCGGGTTTGAATAGATGAATGAAGCGAATCGTTCTCTTCAAACATCCTAAGGCTACATCCTTGCTACAAAGGCTGTTGCGTAGGTTTCTCTGTCTTTTAACACGATAAGGAACCTCTCCGCCTCTTGCCGTGTTCTAAAGCGCCCTACCTTTGTCCGGTAAAAGTTGACAGCGTTGACTTCGGCGCGCATCACGTATGCCTCGTAACCCTTGTCCTTGAGGGTGGTCGCTAGCTTGACCGCGTCCTGCTTGCTCTTGAAGGCAGCGACCTGAACCGACCATAGCCCTTCTGCCTTTTGAGCCGTCGTTTCTACCGGCTTCTCGCCTTTCGGTTCATCCGTCGGCGCCGGTTGCGACCTTTGCCCTCTTGATGACGGCGCGGGTGCGGATTTCTGAGCAACTGAGGCACCCTGCTTATTAGACTTATCCCTTTTACCCAGCCATTGCCCACTTAAAACGGCAAAAACTAACATGCTCAAAGACGCAGCCATGACGACTCCGGCAATGGCTAAGCGACTCCGATTAGGAATCTTCGCTTTCTCGCCTGTACGCAGGCGTGCGAAATTCAGCCGGATGGCAACCCAAAGGACCACGGAAATGACCCAAGGAACCAGGCTGCTTTGAAAAACCAAATTCCAATCCCTGTATGACATGAACGAAAGAATCGTCCATCCCAAGGCCGCTGAAAAACAGATGATCGCTACCCAGCTCATGTTGATTGTCCTATAGCGCGGGGAGGCTGTCAATGAAACTTCGCTCTAACTCACTTCCCCGCGCTCAACCCGGCGCGACCGATCAATTGCCCGCCCTCGGTCTCGAGGTCGAGCCGCAGCTTCGCGCCCGGCGGAATGCTCTCGAAGACGCAGCTGGTCCAGAGCCGGAAACCCTGCACGCGCCCGTCCGTCATGTTATAAAAAGGAGAGGCGCAGACTAGCTTGCCGTCTTCGTACCAGCGGTGTCTCACCTTTTCCTTGAGCCCCAAGGGCGCCTTGATCGCCGTGAGTCCGTAGATCCGGAGGGAACTTGCCGGGGCGAGCTGGGTCAAAGGAGACTCAATCTGCAACGATTCTTTCTCGATGTCCCTGCCGAATTGGATGCTGGCCAAACGCAACGGGGCCGGAGGGATGAAGGAACGGCCCAATTCGACCAGGCCCAAAAGCAACAGAGCGATCAAGAGAATGAGCCCAATGTCCCGGGCCTTAAGCTGCGAACGCCGGTAGTAAAGAGTCACGAAACCCAGGAAGGCCAGGGCGGCGCCGATGCGCATGGCGCGGAGATTGCTCACGCTCCACAGCACGGGAAGCACGACGTTGATCAAGGCGAAAAGACTGAAGGCGAAGAAAACCGCCGTCAAGCCCCGCTTCACCGAAAGGTGTCGATCATAAACGACGTCGAGGGTGGATAGAGTGGCGGACAATCCCACCAACAGCACAAAGCCGATGTTGCGGGAGCCGAGAGTGGCGCTGGTGTAATAGGTCGGCAGGACGAAAAACAGCAGCTGCTGATAGAAATTCTGGTTGAAGAAGTTGATGAGCAGCTGAATCCTGCGCGGCCATGGCGGAGACAGGCGGGGATGGCCCAGTAGCTTCGGCAGGAATAAACTGGAAAGCCAGATGAAGCCGAGATAGAAAACCGCCAGTCTGAGATAAGCGAAATTCCTGTTGCCCAGCCACATGAAGCCGATACCCAGGATCAGGGCGTAGAAGCTGTGCAGCCACCAGAGCTTTTCTTTGTGAAGATGAAACCACCTGAAGAGCGGATGGTTGGAACTCGACGGGGATTTCGAGATGGTCGTGTTGGAATCCGGCATATCGGTCAGGGAGACGAACGGTTGGCAGCGCCCTCCGGGAACTAAGATAGAAAAAGGCGCCAACTCAGTCAAAGCACTACCCGGAATCGTGCGAAGGGGAGGTGGCAGGTAGGGCGACTGCGAGTACTTGCTTAAGTCGATGGTGATTTTCTCGAACTAACCCCCCGGCTTGAGAGCGTAGAAGCGCTCGGCGTTGCGGTGCAGGACGGCGTGCTTGTCGTCGTCGGTGAGGTGCCTGTTTTCGATGATCTCTTCGATCTCGTGCTTGCAGTATTCGTTGTTGACTTCGTGAGGGAAGTCGCTCGAAAACACGAAGGGCCTGTTCCCGACCGCTGCGATCAAATGATGCAGCGCTTTTTCCGTCCCTTCGCAGCCGACGTAGATCCTTCCGGCCTCGACGTGCCGGCGGATGTACGCGCTCACAGTCTCTCCAGGCTGGAATTGGGTGTACTCTTGGCGCGGGTCGTACTGGATGTGGGTTTCCCAGCCGCGGTCGAACCGTTCGAGACAAGTTTGCAGCCAGGAAACGCCCGCCTCCATGAAACCGATGCGCACGTTGGGAAACTTGTCGAAGATGCCGTTGAAGATGATCCCCGCGAAGGCGACCATCTGCCCAAACGGATGGCCGAGGCCGTTGATCGGCGCATAGGGCGTGAGGTAGTCCATGCCCAAACCTTCGTGGGCGCCGCCGTGAACTCCCAGGCAGCAGCCCAAACGGCTGGCTTCGGCATAGACCGGCCAGTACTCTTTGGCGCCTAAATGTCCTTTGAGGCCGGTCGAGGGAATCATCGCGCCGCAAAAGCCCAGCTCGGTGACCGCGCGGCGCAATTCCTTCACCGCCTCTTCCGGCTCCTGCAAGGGAATCAGCGCCAGCCCCTGGAAGCGCGGGCTCTTCTTGAGATAGGTGTCATGGAACCAGTTGTTCCACGCGCGCGCGACGTCGATGGCGAACTCGCCGGTGATCACCTTGCCGAAGGCGAGGCCGCCGGTGGTGTAGAGCACCGCCCTTTCGATCCCCACGTCGTCCATAAACTCGAGCCAGCCATCGACCGCGACCTGCCGGAAAGCGCCGGGGACCAATTGAAACAGACTCGCGGAGTGAAGGTGGTCCAACGGCGGGAAAATCCGGCCGCGAAACCGGCCGCTTTTTATGTATGGCTCCGGCATATACTGGAGCAGCGAATCCCAATCTTCCATCACATGTCCGTCGCCATCGACCACCGATATCCCGTTCCGTGCCATAGTTCTAGCTCCTTTTTAAAAAGTTCCTCGCTTGTCTCCCAGCCGGAAAGCGCCGCGCAGAGTTTGGTCACCGGTAAAGCGCATCGATAAAGCCGCTGGATTGCATCTGGCGCACGAATGAGTCGTCGAAGAACCTGTGCGGGTCCGCGTCCTTCGCCTTCGGAATCCTGCCGCCAAGGTCGTCGAGCACGGACTTCACCGCAGCGGCGGTCGTAAGAGGCACCTTGAGCATATATTTCTGCACATCGGTTTCATAGGCTTCGGCAAGCGACGCGGAGTTGCTCGTGCGCAAATACTTTCCCATGACCTTCAGGGCGAGTTCCTTGTCTCTCTTCGCGCGGGCGATCGCTTCCACCTGCGCCATCATATAGCGGCGCACGAGGTCCGGCTCCTCGCGAATGATTCGGCCGCGCGTCGTCATGCCCGTGAACGCATAGGGAAGGCCCAGCGAGGCGACATCAAGCAGCACGTGGTGTCCCAATTTCTTTGCCTGGGTGATGGCCGGATAGGAAAGAATGCCGGCCTGAATGCGATTGGCTTGCAGGGCGGGGACCATCGACTCCATGCCGCCGACCTGCACGATGGCGACATCTTTTTCGGGCACCAGTCCGAAATGGCGCAACGCAATGCGCGCGCCCACGTCGATGGAAGTTCCGAAGCGGGTGATGCCCAAAGACTTGCCGCGCAGCTGTTCCGGGTTTTCAATTTCCGGGCGGGCCATCATATTCTGAACGAGAGTATCGAGGGTGGTGCCGACGATCATCACGTCGGCCCCGCCCAACGCCGCGCTGGCGGTGGTGCCGCCGGATATCTGCAGGAACTGCACTTCGCCGGCGATCAAGGCATTCATCCCCTCGACGCCGGTGGGCGTGGCGATGACTTCCACTTCTAAGCCGTGTTTGTTGAAGATCCCGACTTCGCGCGCCAACCAGGGAGGCATCATCACCGCCGAGAGCGAGGTGAAAGCCATGCGAACCTTGCGTAACCCCGGGGAATCGGCCGCGTCGGACCGCTGCTGCGCTGGACCAGCTAGGATGAGAGGGAGAATCAGCAAGACGATTAGCCGAATCTTCACAGCGAACAGAGCTTAGTTGCTCAGGCAATCTGTGTCAATCTATGGAATCCTACTTCAGAATCTGCTCGGCGAATTTGGCCGACGGGAGTCTTACCCGAGTGTACTTGTCTTCCAGATGGTTTCTCACCCTGTGGTATTCCTCCACGGTCAGGACGTCTTTCGCCGCCTGAACGCCGTGTTCGCGGAGCCATTTCGTATCCACATCGAGCCTGCGCGTCGATTGGTGCATGACTTTAACGTAAAGCTCCTGTCCCTCTTTTGACAGCAACCAGTTAACGAAGACTTTGGCCGCATGAGGATGCGGAGGGCCCTTGACGATCCCGATCACGCCGGAGCCGTTGCTCGACGGCGCGCCTTCTTTCAGCGGTGGAAGCTCTTTGACCGGCAGGTTGGCGACGAGGAAGCCCTCGAGGGTGTAGAAGCTGACGCCCAGGCCGATGGCGAGTTTGCCCTTTGCCAGGGCATCGGCCAGCTGACGCTGATCCCGGCTTACAAAGAGATCCTGTTGGACGAGCTTCCTAAGGTAGCCCTCTCCTTTGACATCCCAGAGAAAAGACCAGATGGATTGGCCCGAGCCGGGAGTCCTCGGGTCGAGAAATCCGACCTTACCCTTCCACTTGGGATTCAGGAAGTCGTCCAGCGAGCGCAGCTCATCGGGTTTGGCCAAGTCGGTATTGTACCAGAAGCCGCCGGTGCCGGCGTCGGCGATGAAAGAATAGAGGAAGCGTTTCGTTTTGACGTTATCCTCCCAGATGTGTCCTCCCCACCAATATTTCTCTTCCCTTACCTCGGGCAGAATCAGATTGGGCTCCAACGGCTCGACCATCCCGTCCTCGACAAGCGATTCATAGGTGCCCGAGCCGCCGATGAAGGCGTCGAAGTATTTAACTCCGGCTTTGTATTCCGCGGCGATCCTGCTGGCGTTTTGCGGCCCTCTTGCTACCAGCAGCTCCATATCGACGCCGAATTTCGGCTTGAAGACCGCTTCTAACTGTTTTCTCAGCTCCGGCCGCGCGGGAATGCCTACGACGATCTTGCCCTCTCGTTTGGCTTCTTGCAGGCTCTTTTCCCATTCTTTCTTCCAGTCAGTCTGCGCCAGCGCATTGCCGACCGACCCTAAGAAAAACAGGGCAAAGAGAGCGACCCAAATGAAGCGCCATCTCTTTCGGGCTGAAAAGAGCATCTCATTCCTCCTTCGGGGATCGGCCTACTTCAGAATCTGCTCGGCAAAATTTGCCCCCGGGACCCTGACTTTGGTGTATTTATCTTCCAGATGGTTCCTCACCCTGTTGTACTCTTCCAGCGTCAGCACGTCCTTAGCCGCCTGGGTGCCGTACTCCACGAGCCATTTGGTGTCCACGTCGAGGCGGCGCGTGGATGCCCTCATCACTTTCCCGTAGAAGTCTTGTCCCTCTTTGCTTAGGAGCCAGTTGACGAAGAGCTTGACGCCATTGGGATGCGGCGGGTTCTTGATTATGCCGACAATGCCGAAGCCGTTGCTTGCAGGCAATCCCTCGGTCGGTGTCGGCAATTGCCGAACCGGCAGGCCGGCTTTCAAAAAAGGCTCATGGAGCGAATAACCGACGCCGATGCTGATGGCGAGCTTGCTCTTGGCCAATCCATCAGCGATTTGGCGCAGATCCCGGCTCAAGAAGAGATTCTGTTGCACCAGCTTCCTGAGATAGTCCTCTCCTTTGATTTCCCAGAAAAAAGACCAAAAGGATTGGCCTGAGCCGGGAACGCGGGGATCACCAAAGCCGATTTTGCCCTTCCACTTCGGATTGAGAAAATCGTCGACAGAGCGAAGCTCCTCGGCTTTGGCCAAGCTCGAGTTGTGCCACAGCCCTCCGGTGCCGGCATCGGCTATAAAGGAATAAAGAAAGCGCTTGGTGCTGACGTTATCTTCCCAGATGTGGCCGCCCCACCAGTTCTTTGGATCTTTCACCTCCGGCGAAATCATATAAGGCTCCAGGGATTCGAGCATGCCTTCGTGCGCGAGGGGCTCAGCGGTGCCTGTTCCCACGATCAGAGCGTCGAAGTAGCGCACGCCTGCCTTTTGTTCCGCGGCGATCCTGCTCGCGTTCGCTGGGCCCGGCGCCGGCAGGAGCTCTATGTCGATGCCGAATTTCGGCTTGAATACGGTCTCAAGCTGCTTGCGCAATTCCGCGCTGGGAGGGATGGCGACGACGACTTTCCCCTCTTTCTTCGCCGCCGCCAAGGTCTTTTCGAAATCTGCTTGCCATGCAGCTTTTTCTTGGGCGCCACGAACGGGGTGTGGAGAGAAGAAGAAAGGTAAGATGATGGCGAACAGCACGCGACCGAGCCGGCGCATTTCTTTCACCCCAACTGAATAGTGCTCGTGATCGTTTTTCGTGCTCGTCCCACGAACACGAGCCACGAAACACGAATTTATGTCCAACCCCTGGTCCACTTCTCTTTCTTTCTGATCTTGTCCGCATAGTAGGCCCACTCGGCGGAGTGGGCCATGTTGCTTCTCGGCCGAGCGAAAAGCTTATCCTTGCTTGCGCCCAGTTCTTTGAGAAATTCTTCCGTCGGTCCGGCGAAGCCGAGGAGATGGGCCATCGCTTGAATCTTGGCTGTCCGCTCCATGTAAAGCGCGTGCATGGACGCCTCGTCGATGGTCCTCCCGACCGTCACGATGCCGTGTCCCTTGATCATGATCCCCGCCGCTTTATCGAGCGCGCGGGCCAGCTCCGCGCCTTCGGCTTCATCCAGGATGTAGATGGGCCGCGGATAGATGGGCACGCCCTCGCCGAAGCGAAACGATTGCATGTGAACGCAGGCCAGCGGCTTCTCGGCCAGGCTGAGCGCGATACACATCGGCGCATGAGAGTGAACGATAGAGTTGACGTCCGGTCTCGCCTTGAAAATCTCCGTGTAGATCGTCGCTTCTCGCGGGATCGAGCCCACGCCCGAGAGCTTCTTGAGCGAGTAGTCGAAGCGCACCAGCCAATCGTCTTTCCCCTTTTCTTCCGGCCGGCGGAACATTTGCACCGCCACAGCCTCTTGCTCCGGCAGACGAGCTCCAACGTGGCCCCAGATATCGCCGATCTCCCACTCCAAAATCCGCGCCGCGATTTTCAGCTCCTCTTCGACGAGCCTGGCTGCCGTCCGTCGCTTTTGGGCTCCATGATGTCTGCTCTGCTTCATCTTTTTCCCCGTAACTATTTTTTCTTGGCCCCGGCCAGCGCATCGTTCGCGAGCTTCAACGCCGCATTCTCGCCATCGATGTCCGCGGCGCGGCTGATCATCAGGTACTTGACCTTCGATTCGCGTCTATGGCTCAGCGGAATGATGTCCTTGGGAATGTCCTCTCTGAGCGATTCACGGACATTGCCTTCGCTTGCCAAATGCTGCTGGACGGCCACCTGACCCTCCCTGGAAAGCAGCCAATTGATGAGCACCTTCGCCGCGCTCGGATGAGGCGCGCGATTGACGAAGGCCACCGTGCCGTTGAACGGCGACACCGCGGCGCCTTCTTTAAAATGGCCGGGAGAAAAGTCCTTTATCGGAAGCCCTTGACTCATCGCCTTGGCGCTCTCCGAACTTCCCACGAAGACGCCAAGCGAAAATTTACCCGTGGCCAGCCAGTCCAGCATCTGGGTGAAGTCCCGCGCCAGCGCGATGTCCGTCTCGGCGAAAAGCTTCGTGATAAACTTTGGACCAAGCTCCGGCTGGAA
>VBLN01000084.1 GCA_005878685.1 Deltaproteobacteria bacterium
GATCGGCAGCGCGCCGCTCGCTTTTTTCCGAGAGCCCGAAGAGCCGGGTCAACTCCTCCCGATCGAAACCCACTACGACTTTCTCACCTACCGTCGTGACAGGGACGTTTCGTATGCCAAGAGCCTTGAGCTCGCCCATGGCTCCCGGATCATTCTCAACATCCCGACCGTCGAAAGGAATCCCGTTTTGCGAAAGAAACTCTTTCGTGCTGCTACAGGTAAATCAGCCGGGACGGTAGTAGACTTTGACGTTCTCCATTGAACACCACCCAACTCAGCTCTTTTTGTATCTTGCCTTGGGGACGATCTCGGCGACTGTTCCGCCGGGGGCACGAAACTTCACCGGGACCACCCCGGGATCGCTGATCACTTCGCAGCCAAATTTCCGAATCTCAGCCACATGCTTCTCCACGTCATCCACTTCAATAGCAAAGTGATGGATGCAGGGACCTAGTCCCGCGGCCTTGGCTTCGGCGGATTCCTCGCTGTCGTACTTGATCAACGCGAGGTCCATCGCTCCATCTGTCAGGTGGCGCGACGTGTGGTCTCTCACTTTGCTGGTATCGGTAGGCACGAAGCCAAAAACCTTCTCATAAAATTCGCTGGTCTTTTCCAAATCTTCAACCTTGAGCGCAATATGAACAATACGGGACATCACTCCTCCAGTAGCACAAAGTGATTCTCCTTTAACACTCGCCCGACAGAGAATCAAGTCATGGCTGCAACTTCGGGTGGAAGGGCAAAATGTACATCCTCCTCTACAAAACCTATGCTGGCAACCTCGGCTCCACCTTGCCTGAAATAATCCGCTACCTCCTGAACCAACCGCTCCGGTACCGAAGCCCCTGAAGTAACGCCGACACGCTCAATGCCCTCCAACCATTCTGGTTTGACATCATGGAAGTCGTTGACTAAGTAAGCTGGGATACCTTTGGAGCGGGCGACCCGGCAGAGCTGGTTTGAGTTCTCGCTGTTAGCTGAGCCAACGACTAGGAGCAAATCGACCTCTCGCGCCAGCTCTTTCACTGCATCCTGGCGATTCTGCGTCGCGTAACAAATGTCGTCCTTCGATGGGGTGACCATCTTAGTAAACCTTTTTCTCAGGACCTCAATGATCTCTCGCGTATCATCGACGCTAAGAGTTGTCTGGGTCAGAACCGCGACCGTTTCTGGATCGGAAACCCTTACGCGTGCGGCTGCCGCAGTGTTGCCCACAACTTTGATGTGCTCTGGGGCCTCGCCGCTGGTCCCTAGGATTTCGTCGTGGCCCTCGTGCCCCACAAGGATGATCTGATGCCCCTGGGCGGCAAACTTCCGCACTTCGCGGTGCACCTTCTCAACTAACGGGCACGTGGCATCGATCACGACTTGAAGCTGCCTTTCTTTGGCCTCTTCCCAGACGGCGGGAGAAACCCCGTGCGCGCTGAATACCAACCTGGCACCCCGCGGAACCTCATCAGTCGATTGGACGAACGTCACGCCCCTGCGAATAAGCCCATCAACAACGTAGCGATTGTGGACGATCTCGTGAAAGACATAGAGCGGAGAACCATACTTCTGCAGCGCCCGCTCCACGGTCTCAACGGCCATCTCCACACCAGCACAGAATCCCCGCGGTTGAGCCAGAATGACCTTTTTAACTGCCATAGACGCTTTTAATCTGGAGCAACGGAACTGCTCTGTCAACCCTAACTTTACCAGCGCAGCGATTCTCTCTGCCGCAACTTGAGCGCCATTTAACGGGACGCTCGGCCAACTCGGTTCCCTTTGTAGTAAACGCTCTAAATGGGGGCCGACTTCTCCTCGCCGCAGCTCCTCCTGCGGGACAAATTCGCTTGTCGCCCACCGCTTCAGTGCCTCTACAAGGAAAGGATACTCGGGAAAGGGACCGCGGCTGGTGTAGAGAATGGGCACCCGATGGGCAATGACGTCCGCCACGATGCCATAGCCCGGCTTGCTGACCACCGCGTCTGCCGCGCGCACAAGATCCTGATAGTGAGGCTGCGCCTCTGGAAGAACAAGAAAATTTTTGCCGCTGCTTGGGATTTCGCCGGTAGTAACAAAGAAAAACTCTCCGTACCGCTCCATTTCCTCCCAAGGCAGCCGTTTAAGCCCAAAGCCACCAAAACTCAGCAGCACGATGGTCGCTGTCGCTGGAAGGCCGGATTGTTTTCGCGCTTCGGCTTTGTCTAAAGCAGAAACACGCGTGATCAGAGGAATAGGAATCGTCCGGGGGAAGACTCCCAAATCGCACGTAATGGGTAGGGACAAGGCTAAAGTTGCCTTGCGGTAAAAATCCTCCATTTGCCGGATGAGGGGAAGAAAGGCGGGAAACTCAGTCAAATAGGCGCGGTAGATCCAATCCCAGGTGAAATTAGCGATCGCCACCGACGGAAGGGAACATTGCGCCGCGACTTCAAAGCAGAGAGGGGGAATATCCCCGATCACAAGGCGAATTCCTTCTCTTTGAATGAAATGCACTTCTTCGCTGATGAGCTGCGGAATCTCCCTGTACAGGGCCTGGCAAGCACCCAACGTCTCTTCGAGGTCTATCTCCAGGCTATCTCTCTGTGAGACGCCCACGTCGAGAGATCGCTTATGATAAGAAACCGGAAGCAAGGAACTTTCAAAGAACCGTCTGGGGGTTGTGGTTGTTATATGAAGCTTGAGTTCTGGACAGGCATCTCTTAGGCTCAGGAGCACTTGACGGGAGCGGACCGCGTGGCCATAGCCGTGGCCGCTGATATAGTAGGCGATGGGTATCAATGGCGCTTTGCTCGAAAAACCGAGCTATGTAGAATCGTCTGCCTTCTCAACTTCGATCTCTTCTAGCGAATCAGCGGACTGCTCGGGAATATCACTGACAAGATCTTGCAGGGATCTGGCGAAACAGGTAAGGATTTTTTAACCCCAGAAACGAGGAGGAAAGGTGCCCATGACCGGTGTCATCAAAAAAATCATAAGACAAAAGGGATATGGCTTCATCGTTCCCGACGATGGCAGCGACGAGGTCTTCTTTCACCGAGGAAGTCTGGCTCCACGCGTCCAGTTCGAAGACTTCAATGACGGAGACTCTGTCCAGTTTCAAACTCGGCGCGGCGACAAGGGACCGGTTGCCTTCGACCTAAAGCTACGTTAGACCCTGGCATCGAAGCCGCCTCCTATAACAGATCAGATTCTAAACTACTTTTGCTTAGTTGCTGACGCAGAAACTTTATCCAGCTTCGCCTTCAGCTGCTGCAAAGTAAAGGGCTTACTCAGGACATCATTGCAGCCGGCTTCGAGGCAACTGTGCACATCTTCCCTTTGGAAAAGGACGGTCGCGGCGAGGATCGGAACATTCTTCGTCGCTGGCTCTGCCCGTATTCTGCGAGCGACCTCTCTCCCGTCAGCTCCAGCCAGCATGACATCCACGACAACTAAGTCTGGGCTTTCTCTTTTCACCTGTTCAAGCCCCTCCACACTAGTGGATGCTTCCACGACTTCATAACCCAGATGCTCAAGTTGGTGCCTCAGGATGCCTCGGTTGTCGTCGTTGTCCTCAATAATTAAAACTTTAGCCATATAAGGCTCTGTCAAAACCGCGGTTCAGGTGTCAACGAATCGAAAAGAGAATATTGGCAGTTCCGTTGCTCCTGCTAAGAGGTTAACACGATCATCGTTAAACGGCAAAAAGAAACATTCGGATTGACAACGGAGATCGTATAAGCGCTCCCTCCCTTTATCTTTCCGACCCAGGGTGTTATAGGTTGCTAAGTAGGCTTAATCAGCTCTTGCGCTATAAGACCTCGAGCGACCGGAGGCGTCTCGTGCGAGCCAGGATCGTACTCACACTTCTTTTCTTTTCGCTAGTGAAACCTTTCCCTGCCCACTCTCAGACCCACTCAACCACCTACGTAGGGCTCGTCTCCATTACTCCTTCCAATGCACCTGTCTTGGCGGCTTCAGATGGAGGCTATTTTAAAAAATATGGAATCGACGTAAAGCCCCTGGTCATGTCGGGATCCTCCACCGCTATAGCCGCGTTGCTTTCCGGAGATGTAGGCTTCATCACCATCGCTGGCTCAGGACTCATCAACGCCTATCTTGGCGGCAGGGACGCGGTGATGATCGCCGGGCTTATAAACTTCGCCCCGTATGATCTGATCGTATCCAAAGAAATCCGCAGAATCGAGGAACTGAAGGGGAAGAAGCTCGGGATCGCTCGCTTTGGAGGATCGGCCGATTTTCTCGCCCGCTGGGGACTGGAGAAAAACGGACTAAAACCGGGAAAAGATGTGACGATCCTTCAAACAGGAGGAAATGCGGAACGAATGGCGGCGGTCTCTCAAGGTGCTATCCAAGCCACCCTTTTGGAACAGGCCTTTGCTTACCAGGCCAAGAAGGCCGGCTTTCGCTCTTTAATGGACTATTCCACGGTCGGGTTGGACTATCAGCACAGCGGCATCGGCACGACGTTATCCTTTGTGGAAAAAAACCGGGACCTCGCAATCCGATTCCTCAAGGCCTTAATAGAAGGGAACCATAGATTCAAGACAGATCGGCCCTTTGGCATGAAAGTGCTGGAAAGACACCTACGGGTATCGGACGTGGACATCATCCAATCGGCCTATGACTACTACGCACCGAAAATTCCAACAGATCTCCATGTTAACATCAAAGGGATGAAATTCCTGCTCGATACGACGGCCGAAACCAATCCCAAGGCTAAGAGCGTCAAGCCAGAGGCCGTTGCCGTAAACTCCCTGATTCAGGAGATCGAAGCGAGCGGCTTTATCAAGCAGGTCGCGTCCACCAAGTAGCTATGCCTTTGTTCTCTTTCTTTTCCTTGCCGGAGGGCAGATGTTTGCCAACCGCCTGATCCACGAAACCAGTCCATACCTCCTGCAGCACGCGCACAATCCAGTGGATTGGTATCCCTGGGGTGAGGAGGCGTTTGATAAAGCCAAAGAAGAGAACAAACCGATCCTTCTGAGTATCGGCTACTCCGCCTGCCACTGGTGTCATGTCATGGAAAAGGAGTCGTTTGAAAGCGAAGCGATCGCTGCCCTGATGAACGAACATTTTGTCAACATCAAGGTAGATCGAGAAGAGCGGCCGGACCTCGATGAGATTTATATGAATGCCGTCCAGATGCTGACCGGCCGCGGCGGCTGGCCCATGACTGTCTTTCTCACACCAGAAAGAAAGCCCTTTTTTGGCGGCACCTATTTCCCTCCAGAGGACCGCCATGGCATGCCCGGCTTCCCCAAGATCCTGCAGGCTGTTGCCCAGGCTTATCGCGACCGGCCCCAAGATGTACAGAAAAGCGTTGAACAGATCCTCGCTGCCTTGAACCGCCTGACGGAAATTAGCGAGAGTGCGGAGCCCTTTTCCCCCGATGCTATCCAAAAGGCAGCGGATCAGCTATCGCCGGCGTACGATCCGGACTACGGCGGCTTTGGACGAGCGCCTAAGTTCCCTAATGCGGGTGTCTTCGACCTTTTTTTGCGCTGCTACCGTTCCTCCAAAGAACGACGATACTTGGAAATGGTGACGCACACCCTGACCAAGATGGCTGAGGGGGGCATCTATGACCATCTTGGCGGTGGTTTCCACCGTTACTCAGTCGATGAAAAATGGCTGGTCCCCCATTTTGAGAAGATGCTTTACGACAACGCCCAGCTGATCCGGATTTATGTCGACGTCTTTCGTATCACGCAGGACCCTATTTTCAGACGAGTCGTCGAGGAGACCTTAACCTATTTGCTACGGGAGATGCTTCACTCCGAAGGCGGCTTTTACTCCACACAAGACGCCGATAGCGAAGGGGAGGAAGGAAGGTTCTTCGTCTGGGAATATGACGAAGTTATCAAGATCTTGGGCGAGGAGACCGGCGAGATCTTTTCCCGCATCTATGACGTCAGCGAGCTGGGCAATTTCGAAGGGAAGAACATTCTTCATCCGATCCTCCAACCCGAGCAGGCAGCGAAATTTTTCGGGAAAGAGATTAAAGAGATCGAAAATCTCATTGCTGAGGCCAAAGCGAAGCTTCTTCAAGAGAGAGAAAAGCGGGTCAAGCCATTCCGAGACGAAAAGATTTTGACTTCTTGGAACGGGCTGATGCTTTCCGGCTTGGCCGAAGCGTACAAGACGATCGGAGAGGAGCGGTACCGGAAGGCTGCAGAAAAAACTGTCGAGTTTATCTTCGCCCAGATGTTCCGGGAAGGATATCTTCTTCATACTTACAGAGACGGTCAAGCGAAACTTTACGGCTACCTCGATGATTACGCGTTCTTAGCCGGAGGTCTGTTAGATCTCTACGAGGCTACTTTCGATCGCTCGCTTCTGAAGCGGGCTGTTCAACTGACAGAAACTATGATTAACGAATTTTGGGATGATGTGGAGGGTGGCTTTTTTTATACCGGCAAGTCCCATGAGCAACTGATCAGCCGGACGAAACCCGCCTTTGACGCGTCCGTTCCGTCGGGCAACTCCATTGCCACCCAGATTCTCCTAAGGATTTATCACTATACGGGCGAAGAGAACTATCTTCGAAGAGCGGAACGGACACTGCGCATTTACTACAATGCCATGATGCAGCAGCCGTTCGGCTTTGCCCATATGTTTGGGGCGCTCGACTTTTATCTGCAGAAGCCAAAAGAGATAGTCGTGGTAGGAGAAAAAGAAAAGCTGGCCACATGGGAGCTCATAAAGAAGCTCCACTCCCTCTATGTGCCCAACAAGACCTTAAAGCTTGTCGAGCCCGGAGAGCCCCTGGGAAAAGTCTCTCCTATTCTGGAAGGGAAAACCCAACTGAACGGTAAACCTACTGTTTATGTATGTCAGAATTTTACCTGCTCCCTGCCTATGACCCACTGGGAAGAGTTGAGAGGGTCATTGGACGGGTAGCTGGACGGTCATTGCCTGCACAATCCGGTCCAAATCTGCCAAGGAGTAGTAGTCGATCTCGATCCTGCCTCTGGCAGCCTTTGCTCGATGCACAATCCGCACCTTTGTGCCCAAACCGCGCTGCAACCTTTCCACCAGGGAGCGTAGATCAGAATCTAGGGACGCAGCCTCTCTTCGCCTCCTTGGTCCCGTTTTGAGGCGCTGGACTAATCTCTCAGTTTCGCGGGTGGAAAGTTGCTTCGCTATGGCTTCGCGCGCCGCTGTAAGAATCAGCGCCTCGCGCTGCAATCCCAGTAAGGCCCTCGCTTGGCCTGCAGGAAGCTTGCCCTGCGCCACCTCCTGTTGAAGCCGGACGACTTTTCCCCACCCTAGATGCGATCTCCTCTTGGCTCCATTGGAACTCTTCCTGAAGCCGTTGATAAGCGCCCGCTTCCTCCATGGGATTGAGATCCTCCCTCTGGATGTTTTCAATCAAGGCAAGCTGCAAGGTTTCGTTGTCGGTCGCGTCTCGCACCACCACCGGCACCTTGCTTAATCCAGCCCTTATCGCCGCGCGCAGACGCCGCTCGCCAGCGATCAGCTCATATCCATTTCCGTTCTGTCGGCGGACCAAAAGCGGCTGAATGATTCCTTTCTCCCGTATAGAGGTCGCCAGCTCTTCTATGGTCGCATCGTCAAATGACCGCCGCGGCTGCAACCGGTTGGGCGCAATTCTTTCTACTTCGACTTCAAGAGCAGGTGATTCCTTGGTTGTGGGCACATCCGGGATCAGCGCACTCAGCCCTTTACCCAATCCTTTTTTCAACATTCGGATCTTCCTCCTGGCGACCAATGAGTTCCTTGGCGAGCTCTAAATAGTCTTGGGCGCCTATGGAACGAACATCATACAAAAGAGCCGGCTTCCCATGGCTTGGGCTCTCGCTCAAACGAACATTGCGGCGGATTACGGTATGAAAAACCCTTTCAGGAAAGTGCGAGCGAATCTCTTCAGCGACCTGATGGGAGAGTCGGTTGCGGCCATCGAACATGGTCAACAAAATTCCTTCCAGAAAGAGTTCCGGGTTAAGACCCCTTTGAACAAGCTTTAGAGTTTCGAGCAGGGAGCTTAATCCCTCTAGCGCATAGTATTCGCAGTGAGGGCATTGAGAGTAAGGATCCCCAGCGACGGTGGGCAATCGAGCAGAATGTAATCATAATCCCGCTGGACCGAATCGAGCACCTCCTTAAGACGCCACTCCCTCTTCTCCGAATTCACAAGCTCGATCTCTGCACCAATCAGGTCCTTGGTTGCTGGAGCCACCGTCAGACATGGAAGTTCGCTCTGACAGAGGATCTCCTTAAGAGAGCTTGCGCCTACGAAGGCATCGTACAAGCTGCTTTGTAGCTTGGAGCGATCAATACCCAGGCTGGTTGTGCTATTACCCTGAGGGTCGATATCGACCAACAAGATTTTCTTTTCGGCAACTGCGAGAGAGGCTCCGAGATTGACCGCAGTAGTAGTTTTCCCCACGCCCCCTTTCTGGTTAGCAATGCAGATGATTTTTTTCACGAATTTCTCTTTTTAAATCAATATCTTATATATCTACCAAGCGTTTCTCAGATTATTATCACAGTAAAATAGAAAAGGGAAGAAAAAAATTGTTTCACGTGAAACAGAGTGTGGTAGAGATCTGGGGCAGCCCCACCAGAGCCCTAATAGCTCCGAGAGATGTTTCTCAGACTGACCTAGATTTCCTTAGGTAGATCGACAAAAGCGAAATCGCCGCGGGAGTAATGCCGGAAATCCTCGATGCTTGCCCGAGAGAGCGCGGACGCGTCCGCGTGAGTTTTTCGCGTACCTCTCGTGACAGGCCCCGTATGAAGGAGTAATCCAAATCGTCGGGAATACGAAGCTCCTCCATCCTTCTAAACCTCTCCACCGCGTGAAGCTGACGTTGCACATAGCCAGAATATTTAATCTCCACCTCTGCCTGAAGTCCGACAGCGAGAGAGACTCCATCGAGTTCTGGAGCGATCGAGCGCAAATCAGAGAAAGAAACCTCAGGACGTCGAAGCAACTGAGCCAGAGAAGTCTGATTGCGTAGGGAAGCTGAACCTAGTTCAGATAACTGTTGGTTTGTCGTTGGCGTAGGACCGATCAGCCTCTCCTTTAGAACTTCTATGACCCCAGATATTCGCCGCTTTTTTTCCTCCATTCTCTGATAAGCATCTGAAGTAGCAAGCCCGATCTTATATCCGGTCTCAGTGAGACGCAGGTCAGCATTATCTTCTCGTAGAAGAAGACGATACTCGGCACGCGAGGTAAACATACGATAGGGCTCCCCGTCAGTACCTTTCGTTACCAGATCATCAATCAGAACTCCGATATAAGCTTGATCCCTGGCCAGGATAATAGACTCTTCGCTTCTAAAGCTGAGCACGGCGTTGATACCCGCGATAATCCCTTGAGCTGCTGCCTCTTCATACCCCGTGGTTCCATTGATCTGCCCCGCATGATAGAGGCCTTTGATCAATTTGGTTTCGAGAGAGGGATAGAGTTGCATAGGTTCAACGTAATCATATTCAATCGCATAACCTGGCCGCATGATCTCTGCGCCCTCTAGTCCCTCAATCGAACGGACCATTTCAAGTTGAACATCTAGAGGGAGACTCGTGGAAAGGCCGTTGGGATAGATCTCGACGGTTTCATACCCTTCTGGTTCAAGAAAAATCTGATGTCTTTCCTTATCGGCAAAGCGGACGATTTTATCCTCTATCGAAGGGCAATAACGGGGTCCGCGACTCTTAATCAACCCTGAATACATGGGAGATCGGTGTAGGGCTGCCCGGATAATGTCGTGCGTTCTTTTATTGGTATAAGTGATGTAGCAGGGAATCTGCTTCTGGCGTATCTTCTCTGACGCGAAGGAAAACGGAACTGGAGGATCATCGCCGTACTGTACTTGGAGTCTTGAGTAATCTATTGTCCGACCATCCAGGCGCGGGCACGTGCCAGTCTTTAGGCGACCAACCTTGAATCCTAGATCGCTAAGGCAATCGCTCAACCCCTGAGCCGCAAAATCGCCGGCTCGGCCCGCAGCATAGTTTCTATCGCCGACGTGTATCAAACCCTTAAGAAATGTTCCCGTGGTCAGGATCACTTTGTGACCACAAAATATCTCGCCTATCTGTGTTTCCACGCCCTCCACCTTATCCCCATCCACTAACAAACGTTCCGCACTGCCTTGCCTGAGCGTGAGGTTTGGGCAGTTTTCCAATACTCTTTTCATTCTCTGCCGGTACAGAGCCTTATCAGCTTGTGCCCTTGAGGCCCTGACGGCCGGCCCTTTCTTGGTGTTCAGCGTGCGAAATTGGATTCCAGTCTCATCGATTGCCTTGCCCATCTCGCCACCCAAAGCGTCAATCTCCTTCACAAGATGACCCTTGCCGATTCCGCCAATGGCGGGATTGCAAGACATCTGGCCGATATGGTCCAGATTTAGTGTCAACATCAGGGTCTTGCATCCCATGCGTGCTGCCGCCAGCGATGCCTCGATGCCCGCATGGCCAGCACCAACTACAATAACTTGGTAAACCTTACTGCTATTCATGTTGTTTCACGTGAAACAAATTTACTATTTGCTATATATTATAATTAACTAGTTATTTTCCTATACAAAAATTCGTAAAAATACGTTCTAAAATATCATCGCTTTTTATCATTCCAATGATCTCCTCGAGCGAATCTCTCGCCTCCTGGAGATCAACGGCAATCATCTCTGGGGGAAGGCGCTCGTATAAAGCTCCCCTTGCCTCGTTCAGGCTTCTCTCCGCTCGCTCAAGCGCCGCCTTATGACGAACATTGGTGAGCACGACAGGCGGTTCAGTTTCGGAATCCAACAAAAGCTCACGTATTTTAGATTTGAGTAAATCCGACCCTTTCCCTTCTTTTGCGGAGACGAAGACCGCCTCCTTGTTATGCGTTAGGGTCTTCAGCTGCCGAAAATCCAGCTTCCGCGGGAGGTCAGATTTATTGATAACTGCCAACCCTTTTTTCTCTGTTGTCGCTTTTAGAACAGTCTCGTCCTGGGTCGTCAGAGGCGCGGAGCCATCCAGCACGACCAGCACAGCCTCAGCCTCCGCAAGGTGTCGCAATGAAAAACCAACCCCTATCTTTTCCACCTCATCCTGCGTCTCTCTGATACCCGCCGTATCCCAAAGAACAACGGGTAGCCCAGACAGGTTGATGCCTTCCTCGATAACATCTCTAGTAGTTCCCGGTACAGGCGTGACAATCACTCGCTCTTCACCTAAGAGCGCGTTAAGGAGGCTCGATTTACCGACGTTGGGACGCCCAACGATGCATATCCTCGCGCCTTCGCGGAAAAGCCTTCCCCAGTCGTAGCTGGCAATGATGCGAGAGATCTTCTCCCTGAGAGCCGCCATCTTTCTTGCCAGCTCCTCTCTCTGTAGCAGCTCGATCTCTTCATCGGGAAAATCGACCGCGGCCTCTACCTGGACCAAAATATCCAGCAACTCCTCGCGCAAGTCTCCTACCCATTTAGAGAGCTCTCCCCTTACCTGTTCTAAAGCCAGGCGTGCGCCCTTCTCCGTGCGGGCCCGGATGAGATCGAGCACAGCCTCTGCTTGAGCTAAATCCATCCGGCCGTTGAGGAAGGCTCTTTTCGTAAACTCCCCCGGCTCTGCGTGGCGCGCACCGCGAGAGAGAATCAGCTCTAATACCTGGCGCACGATGAGCGGTCCCCCATGGCAATGGACCTCGACCACATCCTCGCCCGTGTAGCTACGCGGCTTGCGCATCAAGACCAGGAGAACTTCATCTAGAACCGCGCCGCTCTCGGGTGCGCGGATAACGCCGTGATGAAGCGTGTGCGAACGCAAATGGCCGTTCCTCCCACCGCTGCGAGAGAATATTTCCGTCGCGATTCGCTGCGCGTCCGGTCCGCTGACGCGCACAACCGCCACGCCGCCTTCGCCCATCGGCGTGGCGACGGCTGCGATGGTATCTTCTTTATACATGGGAAAGCGCCCACATCTTAGCAATTTTTGTTTTGAAGGCAACTACAGTAGATTGACAGGGCAGAAAGCTTGGGCTAGCGTCAAAACAAATTTTTATTGAAAGTAGGAGAAAATTATGGCCGACTCAATCCAGCGAGTCCAGTACTTTTATACCGAACTTTCGGACAAGCCGGGCGAGGGTGCCAAGGTGCTAAGTATGCTCAAAGAAGAAGGCATCAACCTATTGGCATGCTCCGGATTTCCCAAAGGCCGGCGCGCCCAGCTTGACTTTGTTCCGGTTGACCAGGCTGCCTTCAAGGCCGCAGCAAAAAAAGCCAAGCTTAAACTAGTCGGCCCTAAAACCGGCTTTCTCATCCAGGGAGATGATCGGGTCGGCGCTCTCACAGATATCTTGACGAGGCTGGCTCAGGCGAAGATCAATGTCACCGCAGTCGGCGCTGTATCCGCCGGGGTTGGAAGGTACGGGGCGCTCCTTTGGGTGAAGCCGCGTGACGTGAATAAGGCCGCGCAAATTCTGGGCGCAACCTGATCCAAAGCGCCCGGTACCGGCCCTCGCGACATCACCCCTACTGTCCGTAGAGCCGTTTCACGAAGCCGCTCTCTTCGATCTGCTTCAGTATCGTCGGATCGATGAGGTCGTTAGGGGTGAATTTCCTGACTTGGGGACGGGTCTTGGCCAACTGATCCAAAATGGTCTGAATTCCCTCGGGGCTCGGGTGCGGAACAGCCGGGATATACTTCTGAGAATATTCGTCGTAAGCCGCTTGCATCACAGAAACATCATCCAGGCGGGTATATTTTTTCAGCACATTGAGCGCCAGTTCCTTGTTCGTCTTAAAAAGATAGATCCCCTCGAGGTAGGCCCTCATAAATCGAATCGCTATATCTCGGTTATCTCGAATAAAACTTTTCCTTGTGCCGAAACCATGCATCGAGTAAGGAACTCCAAGGGTGCTCAAATCGAAAAGTAGAGAAGAGCCTGTCCGCAGGGCAACCGTGGCCACCGGCTCGGATAGGACCGCGGCATCCACGGCCTTATTCTGTAATGCCAGCAGCTCTTCAAGCTCGCCGCCGATCTGAATGATCGCAACATCTTTATCCGGCACCAGCCCCCAACGATCCAGGGCGAATCGGATCGCGGCATCGCTCACCCCACCCAGACGCGAGATACCGACCTTGCGGCCCTTGAGTTCTTTAATCTCTTTAATCTCCGGCTTGGAGACAATTTTAAAGATAAAAGTGTTGAGAGTCGCCGTCAGCCCCACAAAGTCACCGCCGGCCATATTAGCATTGACGTTGGCAACGCCGGCGCTGGTAAGGAACTGGATCTCACCAGCCAGCGCGGACTGAATGGCCCTTGAGCTTACGGGGATGTAAAGCAATTCGACATCCAGACCCTGCTTCCGGGGAAGATTCATCTCCTTCATTATATAGATGGGGTCCATCTGGATGGCGATCGAGGTGTAGGCCGCCCGAATTTTGGGAAGGCCCTGGCCATGCGCCGGCTGAAGAAAAAAGAGTAAAACAAAAAAGGCTTGAAAAGGCGCAGCCTTTAACATTAGTCCCCTCTCGCGTTCAAGCGCTCAACGCCCTCTGCCACGGACTCAGCTCCTCGGTACCGGAAAAGGCAAACCGCTTCAGTGCGCTCGGATCCAGCTCGATTCCCAACCCAGGTCCTTTCGGAGGCTGCATGAAGCCATCTCTAGCTTCGATCGACTCTTTCAGCAATTCGCCGCGTAGCGGATTCTCTGTGCAGTCAAGCTCCATGATGCCGCTATTTTTTAGCGCCACGGCCAGATGGAGACTCGCGGCCAGAGCAACCGCATCGCCCCAAGTGTGAAAAGAGACCGACAGTCCGTGACTAGCCGCAAGTGCGGCGATCTGCACGACTTCGCTGATCCCGCCGGCTCGCGCGACGTCAGGCTGTAGGACATCCACTGCGCGCCGGACGATAAAATTCTCGAAAGCATAACGAGTATGGAGGTTCTCACCGAGGGCGATAGGCATGTTGCCGCGGGCTTTCAGGCTCGCGTGACCCGCGATATCTTCGACAAAGAGCGGCTCTTCCAGGAATGCGGCCCCGCATGCTGCGAAAGCTTCAGCGGCCTTTAAGGCGACTTTCAGCGTGTATCCCTGATTCGCATCGGTCATCAAGGTAAAGTCTTTCTCTACCCCTGCGCGCACGGCTCGAACAATCTTTATGTCTCGGGCAAGATGGAAGCCCACTTTGATCTTCGCGGCGCGAAAGCCTCTTTGCTTAAATGCGAGAGCTTTCTTAACGACCTCTGCCGGCTCCTCCGGATAGAGAGCCGTGGCATAGACACGAATTTGCTCTCTCACGCCCCCGCCCAGGAGTTTGAAGACAGGCTCGCCTTTCGCTTTGCCGAGAATATCCCAAAGCGCAATATCGACGCCGCTCAGGGCGACGACCCCAAGCCCTCTTGAGCCAAATTCCTTTGCCACGGAGCTAAAGTAGCTCGTCTCCCAAAGTTCTTCGATCGGCAAAGGATTTTTCCCAACGAGCAAGGGCTTAAGAACCCTCTCGATCATCACCTCGATAGTCGCCCCGTTGCCCGAACAGGAGCCGATACCCGTGATTCCTTCATCGGTATCCACCTGGACCAAGAGCGTAGAGCGGTGAGTTCTTTGGCCACTGCGACTGTGCACCTGGCGCTCAGGAACGAGAGGCGCCCGTAGACGAATCGTGCTTATGTCGGTGATTCGCATATTGATCTTAACTTCAACTTAACTCCCAGTACTGCCCTTCAACTGGCGTTCCATCCACATGCTCGTACTCCGTCGCATCTTCCCCCCTAGTCCTGCCCGTGGCTTCGACTCTCGCAATCTTGCGTCCCTGCTTCCAGGCACTGAACCGAAGTAGTGCCAGAGGCCTCGCGCCGGTATTTTCGAAGCGGTAATACCAACCTTCGGGGAGCATGATCCCCTGACCCTTCTTAAGGACAGTTGCATTGTCGTCCTTGTCGTAGAAGGTCACTTGGCCATCTAAAACCACAAAGGCATGATCCTCGCCGGGATGGGTATGCAGGCTATTCTTGCGGCCCGGAGAATAAAAGTTAAGGCCAACAGAGACGAGATCCGTCCGGGCCAGGGGCATGATGCTCCTCCCCCCGGTCAACAAAGGTGTCTTCACTTCGAAAGTTTTAGCTTCCATTGGATTTCCTCCCTTCATGTTAGCCTATAGCCGAAAGGCTGGCACTTGAAAAGCG
>VBLN01000476.1 GCA_005878685.1 Deltaproteobacteria bacterium
CCATGACGAACATCTCCTTCCTGGTAACCACTACACTCCCCTTCTAGTTATTTCCTGGCCAATAAAACGCAAAGAGGCGGTTTGCCCTAGGGACCGCCTCCGCGATACTCGGAAAAGATTGTGACCGAGTGTTTGCTATTTGGATGTTGGGCCGCCAGTCGTTATATCGTCAATCACTATACCAGACAGCTAGGATGAAGGATACCCCGCTTTCCTTCTTAAAATAGACTCTCAATCCTTCGCCTGGTAGACCACAACGCAGTTACGCCCGGTCCGCTTAGCAGCATACAAAGCTTCATCAGCCGCGCGCAGCAATTCGCTCGGATTAGCAACGCCGGCCGACGCGGCCAGCGTGCTGAGCAGCGGACCGCCGTGCCGAACCTGCAGTGTCTTAACCAGCCCACAAATCTGTTCCACACGTTGCTGGGTGTCAGCCAGCGATGAATCGGGCAGAACGAGCACAAACTCATCGCCGCCATAGCGGCACGAGATATCGCTTTTCCGGAGCTTCTCGCGCAGCACCTGCCCGAATTCGCGTAATAACGAGTCGCCGGCTTCGTGCCCGAAAGTATCGTTGACTCGCTTGAAGCGGTCGAGGTCGAGCATCGCCACACACAGTGGCGCATTCCGGCGCTGTGCACGATACACTTCGTGCGCTAGAGTCGCCTCCAGGTAGCGCCGGTTGAACAGCCCGGTCAGCGGATCACGGATAGCCTGTCCCCGCAGTTCCTCCCGCAGCTTCAAGTTGGACAAAGACAGCTTGATCGCTTCGCCCACCATCATGGCCAGTTGTTGCTGGTTGACCTGATGCTTACCTTTCGCGGCAGCGCCGATGAGACATAACATCCCCAGCGTTTCGCCCTGTACGGTCAAAGGCACACACAAGTAGCCCGTCTGCGGTTGATGGGCAAAGTGACGGCACACCAAACCCGCCTTGAGATCAATGACTTCATGAGGTTGACCCTGTCGCAGCGCCCAACAATCCTCCACTGCAAAGATCGGCTCCACCGGCGCCTCATCGCCCCAGCGCGCAACCGTCTCAAGATGCTGATCCCGGCGAATAGTTCCCCCGCTGCTAGAGCAATCACCTTATGAGCCTCCTCCTGTGTCGTGCAGCTCTGAAGCAGCGCATGTATGCGGTTAAGCAACTGCATTTCACTGTCACGACGCTGCAATTCAGACACCAAACCCCTCAGCTCGTCATTGACCCTCCGTAGGATATCCTCTGCAGTTTTGTGCGCGGTGATGTCGCGAATGTTGCATTGGATGACTTGCTGGCCGTCCTCCGCATAAACGTTGCTGACAAATTCCACCTCCCGCCGCTCTCCCTCTTTGGTTTGGAGCGGTAAGTTTTCGTAGCGGATATAGCCTTTGGCCTTCAATTGTCGAAAAGCGGTCCGGCTGGCTTTCGCATTCTTGAGCAAACCGATTTCCCAGAGCTCCTTCCCAAGTAATTCGCCGCGCGAGTAACCCAACAACTCCACGACGAAAGGATTCACGTCGGTGATTCTGCCCGTGACGGCATCGAGAATAAGTACCCCGTCTTGTGCGGTTTCAAAGAGCCGCCGGTAACGAATCTCCGAGGTCCGCAGCTTCTCTCGCGCCCGCTTAGGCTTGGTGATTTTGTTGGTCTCACCGGTCATCTGAGAGCCTCCCTTCTTCCAGGCATACTGCTTGGCGAGACGAACACAGCTCTAAGCTATAATTTCTTCCTATGTTCTTCAATAGGATGCCGGGTATGGCGCCGCCAGTCCTCGTAGAGCATGGTCGGATTTACCTTCGGATTCAGCCAATCGACGTTTGGAGCTATCTCGGAGCGCCGGGACCCCGAGGATGATCTAAGAGAGCATCTTCTGGAGGAATTTGAGATCTTTCTTGAGCTTGATCAGAGTGTGCTTGTATTTGGACTCTGAGAGGGGAAGTTTAAGCTGACGCCGTTCCTCTCGGCGATTGTCTTTGAGCCTTTTTCTGGCTCCTTCGATGGTGTAGCCCTCGGCATAGAGAAGCCTCTTGATCTCCAATAGAAGCTCTACGTCTTTCTTCTTATACAGCCGGTGCCGGGACGGCGCCTTTCCGGGCTTGAGCAGTTCAAACTCCGTCTCCCAGAAGCGAAGCACGTAGGGTTTGACCCCTAGGATCCGGCTGGCTTCTCCGATCTTGAAGTAAAGTTTGTCCGGCAGGCGCGGAGGCATAGAGCTTGAGGGAATTAATCTTGGGAGGGAGAGATGTTATTGAGGTTCTTCTTCAGGATTTGGCTGGGCTTGAACGTCAGAACCTTCCGCCCGACGATGGTAATCTCATCGCCGGTCTGGGGATTTCTGCCCCTTCGCGGGCGCTTGCTGTTCACGACGAAGTTGCCGAATCCGGATATCTTAACTTTCTCTCCTTTTTCCAAACAACTCTTGATGATCTCGAATGTGGCCTCGACTATGTC
>VBLN01000478.1:0-1810 GCA_005878685.1 Deltaproteobacteria bacterium
TCGATCAGTGACCCGACGCTATTGAGGGATCAGCCGGAGAATCTCCTGAGTGTCTTTGCGGATGTCCAGAAACTTGGGGTGGAATTGAGCCATGAGAGCCGGGAGCTCATCCGCGCACACTTGAACCTCATCGACGACGATTTTCGGCGCTCTGACTTTGCCCACGAAATTTTGTTCCGCATTCTCAAATGGAAAGAACGGGTCTACGAGACGCTGGCAGAGATGCACCGCTGCGGGGTTTTGGGGGCTTTCTTCCCGGAGTTCGGCCGCCTCCTTTGCATGGTACTCCATGATCTCTATCATATTTACACGGTGGACCAGCACTCGCTGCGGCTGGTCAGAGGAATAGAGCGGCTCAAGGCCGGTGACTTCAGGAACAAGCTGCCGCTGCTGACACAGCTGGCGCGCGAAATCGAGCGCATTGAGATTCTATATCTGGGAGTGCTTTTCCACGATATCGGCAAGGGATTCGGCGGCGGGCACTCCGAAATCGGCAGCCGGATGGTGCGGGAGATCGCGCGCAGATTGCGCCTGAACGTGGATGATGCGGCGCAGCTCGAGTTCCTTGTTCGCTACCATCTCCTCATGACGCATACAGCCTTCCGCCGCGATATCGAAGATGAGAAGTTGATTCTGGATTTTGCCCAACTGGTGGGCAGCGTGAGCAATCTCAAGATGCTTTACCTGCTCACCTACGCGGACATGCAGGCCGTGGGTCCGGATGTGTGGAACAACTGGAAAGGCTCTTTGCTGGAGGATCTCTACCTCCAGAGCTTGAAGGTCTTGGAGGGCTTGGAGAAAGGGGAGTTTCGGAGGGAGGATCGCCAGTCCAAGGTGCAGCGAGTCCAAATGCGGCTGCGGCGGCGGCTGCGGCAATACAGGCCCGACGTTGTCGAGCACTTCTTCGACTCCATGCCCGAAAGGTACTTTCTGACGACACCCGAAGACGAGATCCCTGCGCACTTCGAGTTGATGGAGGAATTTAAGGATCAAACGTACGTCAGCAGGCTGCGCCATTACCCTGAGAAGGAATACAGCGAGATGGTGATCTGCTCGAAGGATCGTGCGGGACTGTTCGCCCGCATCACCGGAGTCTTTGCCGCTCTGGGACTGGACATCCTGAGCGCCCGCATCAACACGCGGAAGGACGGCCTCATTTTGGATGTCTTTCGCATCTCTCATTCGGGCCGTCCGGAGATTGTCATGGAACCCACCAAGTGGGAGCGGGTCCGTTCTACGTTGGAACAGGTCTTGACAGGAACGATGGATGTCGCCCGTCTCGTGGAAGAGGCAAAACCTTCTTTTTTCTTCAAGCGCCGCCCGGTCAAAGTTCCCACAGCCATCCAGGTCGACAACGACGCGTCCGAGGATTTGACCGTTGTCGAGGTTTACACTCAGGACCGAATCGGAGTGCTCTTCGCGATCACGTATGCGCTGCACCGACTCGGGGTTTCCATCCACCTGGCTAAGATATCGACCAATGTGGACCAGGTGGCTGACATCTTTTATGTGACGGACGCATTGGGAAGAAAGATTCACGACCCGCGACTTTTGGAGTCGATTAAGGGTAAGCTCTACCAAGGTTTAGTTACTGAGGATGAAAGAATCGCTCAGCCAATCGGTTGACTCCTTTCTCAACATGCTGACTGCGGAGAGGGGGCTGGCGCGCAATACCTTGGAGGCGTACAGTCGCGATCTCAACCGATTGGCCGATTTTCTGACGGCGCGAGGCGTGACGGGCTGGGAAGGATGTGACGGGATTCACTTGCGCACCTATGTTTCTTGGCTGCGGCGACGCGGGCTCGGCGCC
>VBLN01000478.1:1822-3046 GCA_005878685.1 Deltaproteobacteria bacterium
GCGGGTTTGGCGCCAGGTCGGTCGCTCGCAATGTTGTCAGCATTCGTCAACTTTATCGTTTTTTGGAAAAGGAAGGAGTGATTGGAGCCAATCCAGTTCCGTCTTTCTTTCAGGATCGTCCAGCGCGGAAGCTCCCCCGAACGCTAAGCCGGGAGGATGTGGAGCGGCTGCTTAGGCAACCCGATCCTTCAGCACCCTTGGGTGTCCGGGATCAGGCGATGCTCGAGCTGCTTTACGCTTCAGGACTCCGAGTCACGGAGTTGGTTTCCTTGCAGGTAAAGCACATTCATCTCGAGGAGGATTACCTCACGGCGTACGGCAAAGGCGCCAAGGTCCGGCTCATCCCTTTTGGAAAATGGGCCAGAGAAAAACTTCTTCGCTACCTCAAGGAGGTGAGACCCAAGTTGCTGAAAGGGCGCACGAGCTCTTTTCTTTTTCTTACTCGATCAGGCAAGGCATTGACCCGTCAGGCGTTCTGGAAGCTGATTCGTCGCTACGCTTTGGCCGCTGGGATTGAGAAGAGGGTGACCCCTCACACGTTGCGCCACTCTTTTGCCACGCATCTGCTCGAGGGCGGCGCGGATCTCCGCTCGGTGCAGTCCATGTTGGGCCACTCTGATATCTCGACGACGCAGATCTATACCCATGTGAATCGCACCTATCTGAAGGAAGTCCATCGGCGCTACCATCCGCGGGAGAGGATCTCCAAATAATCTAAATTTGACCGGCAACGCTGTTTATTTTCTATCGGCTATTCGGTATTTGTGATATAAATTAGCTGAAACGAGAGTTACAGTGCTTGAGGAGAGCGTACGTCAGATATCAATTTGGGCCCTGCCGGTCCTGGTGGCTATCATCTTTCATGAGGTCGCCCATGGTTGGGTTGCCTTTCGACTCGGGGATTCCACGGCGGCCCGTATGGGACGGTTGACCTTGAATCCAATCTCCCACATCGATCCCTTCGGAACGGTTCTCCTACCCCTGCTCTTGATCGTCGTCGGAGCGCCCTTTCTCTTCGGCTACGCCAAGCCTGTCCCGGTAAACTTCTACAATCTCAACCATCCGAAGAGAGACATGATCTGGGTTGCTGGCGCCGGCCCCGTAACGAATATTCTCCTCGCCGTTGCGAGCGTATATATTCTAAAGTTTGTCGATTTGGCGGGCAGCTCCCTTTTAACTCTTCCAGCCTTTGTCCTAACTCCGTTGGCGCTGATGGCCCAGAGT